>DYKL01000293.1 GCA_020722645.1 Acetofilamentum sp.
TATCTCACCTGACTGAATTTCAGATATATAAGTATAGACTTACGGATTTAAGGTAATTTAAAAAATACAAAATAAATCTATAAAAACAATAATTTATATGTCATAAAAAATATAAATGTCTGATAAAAATCAGAGTTGAAAATAAAAAAAAGTAAGTTCTTTGTATTTATTGCAAAATTAATTTTTTTCAATAAATCAAAACTTTAAACAAAAAATTTTTAAACACATAAATATGAATATCAGCCATATCGAACACATTGGTATCGCCGTAAAAAGTATAGAAGAGGCAAAAAAATATTACGAAGGAGTTCTTGGTTTGAAATGTTACGCCACAGAAGAAGTATCAGACCAAAAAGTAAAAACAGCCTTTTTTAAAGTAGGTCAGACCAAAATTGAATTGCTTGAAGCCACAAGCGAAGATAGTCCTGTTGCTAAATTTATTGAAAAGAAAGGCGAAGGAATTCATCATATAGCATTCAGTACAGACAACTCCGAAAATGCACTGCTTGAAGCAGAACACAAAGGAGTTCAACTTATTGACAAACATTCCCGAAAAGGAGCAGAAGGATTGATGATTGGATTTTTGCATCCAAAATCAACTTTTGGAGTTTTAACCGAACTTTGTTCAAAATAATAAATATTGACAAAAAAATCATAATTTTATATGGAAAGACAGGAAAAAATAAACGAATTACTGCAAAAACGTCAAGAAGCTCTTATTGGCGGAGGCGTCCAAAGAATAGCAAAACAGCATATACAAGGCAAATATACGGCGAGAGAAAGAATAGAAAAATTACTTGACGAAGGTAGTTTCGAGGAATACGATATGTTTGTTACGCACAGATGTCGAGATTTTGAAATGGATAAAACCCAGTATTTAGGAGATGGAGTAGTTACCGGTCGCGGAACAATAGACGGAAGAGTTGTTTTTGTCTTTTCGCAAGACTTTACTGTTTTCGGTGGTTCCTTATCCGAAACATTTGCAAAAAAAATATGTAAAGTAATGGATCAGGCTATGAAAATGGGTGCCCCTATTATAGGCATCAATGACAGTGGCGGAGCAAGAATACAAGAAGGCGTGATGAGTCTGGCAGGTTATGCAGAAATATTTCAAAGAAACATAATGGCATCAGGAGTAGTGCCTCAAATTTCAGCAATTTTCGGTCCTTGTGCAGGTGGAGCTGTTTATTCACCGGCTCTTACTGATATTGTGATAATGAGCGAAGAAAAAAGCTATATGTTTGTTACCGGTCCTAAGGTTACAAAAACAGTTACCGGAGAAGATATATCAACTGAAAATCTCGGAGGTGCAAGTGTTCACACTTCAAAATCAGGTGTTGCACATTTCAGAGTTCAAAACGAAGACGAAGGTTTAGCCCTAATCAGAAAATTACTTGAATATTTACCGCAAAACAATCTTGAAGAGCCATTCACTACAACACCAAAAGACACAAGCGAAAAAGTAATTGATGAGCTTAACTCTATTATTCCTGAAAATTCAAACACACCTTATGATGTAAAAGAAATAATTTACAAAATAGTAGATGAAGAAGAATTTCTGGAACTACACAGACATTTCGCCAAAAATATAGTTGTAGGTTTTGCAAAAATGGAAGGAATTCCGGTTGGTATTGTAGCAAATCAGCCTAACTTTCTTGCAGGTGTTTTAGACATTAAAGCTTCAAAAAAAGCTGCCAGATTTGTCAGATTTTGCGATGCTTTTAATATACCTGTTATTACGTTTGTTGATGTTCCGGGATTTTTACCCGGCAGTAATCAGGAACACGGCGGAATTATAAACGAAGGTGCAAAATTAATGTTTGCTTATGGCGAAGCAACTGTTCCGAAAATTACAATAACCCTAAGAAAATCTTATGGTGGCGCACACGATGTTATGAGTTGCAAACAATTGAGAGGCGATTTGAATTATGCTTGGCCCTCAGCAGAAATAGCAGTTATGGGTGAAAAAGGTGCAATAGAAATTTTGGAAGGAAGAAATATATCTGAAATAAAAGATGATAAAGAAAAATTAGAATTTATAAATAACAAAGAAACCGAATACAGAAAAAAATTTACTAACCCATATGAAGCTGCAAAATACGGTTTTATTGACGATATTATCGAACCAAGAAACACAAAAATAAGAATTGTAAGAGGGTTAAAAGCACTTGCTACAAAAAAGGATTATAATCCTCCAAAAAAACATTGTAACATACCTTTATAAAATAATATGGACAAAGAACTTTTAATAAACGGAATTTTTATTTCAATAACAGGATATTTAATTGTTTTTGTTGCTTTGGCATTGCTTTATTATGCTTTTTACTATTTACCGAAAATTTTAAAAATTAAATTTAAAAAAGTTAAAAATCAGACACAGGTTGAAGAAAAGCAAGAAGAAATAACAGGAACCACAGTAGCCGCAATTAGCACTGCAATTTATATGTTTTTTAACGTACAGCATGATAATGAATCCTACGAACTGACAATTAAAAAAATATCACGAAGATATTCTCCGTGGAATTCAAAAATTTATGCAATGAACAACATAAATAAAATAAGATAAAACACAGTAAATTTTTCAATAATATATGAACAAATTCAAATTTAATATCAGAGGTGCTGAATACGCAGTCGAAATACTAAAATCAGAAGGAAATATGATTGAAGTCGAAGTTAATGGTACAAAATATAACGTTGAATTAGAAAAAACAGTTGAAACGCAAAAAACTCCAAAATTAGTAAGGTCTGAAATGCCACAACCACAAACTCGCGAGAAAAAAATACCAAAAACATTATCATCAGTAATGCAGGTTAAATCGCCATTACCGGGAATAATTGTAAAAATTCTTGTTAAGGAAGGTGATGTCGTAAAAGAAGGTGATAACCTTTTAATTATGGAAGCAATGAAAATGGAAAACAACATTCAATCCGAAAAATCAGGAACAGTAAAATCAATAAAAGTCAAAGAAGGCGACAATGTTCTTCAAGATGACACATTAATTGAATTAGCATAAAAATTAAACATTTTAAAATGAAAAAATTTCTGACAATTATTATAGTTTTAGCTTTTTTATCAATAATTTGGAGTGTTTTTATCAAACCTTTTGAAGCTGATGCACAATTACCGCCTGATAACAATCAGATTGAAAACACTACTATTTCAAAAGATTACAGCATTATTGGTGGCTTAGAAAAATTTTATTATTATACAGGAATAGAAAATGCAACTCCCGGACATATAATTATGATTTTAGTGGGTTTATTTTTTATTTTCTTATCAATAAAATATGATTACGAACCACTTTTACTTATTCCTATCGGCATTGGGATAATTATTGGAAATATTCCGTTTGTTACACAGGAAATTGGTGTTGAAATGGGATTTTGGAAAGAAGGAGATAATGGTTTACAACTTGGAGTATATGAAAAAGGAAGTGTTTTGTATTATTTATATCAGGGTGTTGTAAAAGGTATTTATCCGCCTCTAATTTTTTTAGGAATTGGTGCTATGACAGACTTTTCGTCTTTAATTTCAAATCCTAAGTTAGTTCTATTAGGAGCTGCTGCGCAACTCGGAATTTTTGCCACATTTCTTGGAGCATTAGCATTAGGTTTTCATATAAATGAAGCAGGTGCTATTGGAATTATCGGCGGTGCCGATGGACCAACAGCAATATTTATATCCTCGAAATTAGCATACGGTTATACTCACGCAGATGGGACTGTCATTAAAAATCTCATTGGACCAATTGCAATTGCAGCATATTCTTATATGGCACTTGTACCTGTTATCCAGCCGCCTATTATGAGACTTTTGACAACAAAAAAAGAGCGAAAAATAAGAATGAAACCACCAAGAGCTGTCAGCAAACAGGAAAAAATTCTATTTCCAATCATCGGACTAATCCTGACAGCGTTTATTACCCCTTCTTCATTACCATTACTAGGTTTTCTGTTTTTCGGAAATCTTTTAAAAGAATCAGGTGTAACAAAAAGACTTGCTGAAACTGCAAAGAATTCACTAATAGATATTGTAACAATAATTTTGGGTTTAACTGTTGGTGCTTCAACGCAGGCAGACGTTTTTTTGACAAAGGAATCAATTCTTATTTTTGTCCTCGGTGCATTGTCTTTTATGATTGCTACGGCAGGAGGAGTAATTTTTGCAAAAGTTATGAACCTGTTTTTAAATAACGATAATAAAATCAATCCATTGATTGGTTCTGCCGGTGTTTCTGCTGTACCTGACAGTGCAAGAGTTTCACAACACGAAGGTCTAAAAGCTGATAAAACTAATCATTTATTGATGCACGCAATGGCTCCAAACGTAGCCGGTGTAATCGGTTCGGCTGTTGCAGCAGGTATTTTACTTAGTTTTTTGGGATAAAAAACAATCGCTAATTCTGATTTAAAATCAGAATTAGCTATATTTATTTTCCTGATTCATTTGCTTTTTCGGATTTGAAATCATTATGTCCGAAACCTTGTATTAAGAATTTGTCGCTAGCCTACTCATACGCTTTGCGTC
>DYKL01000294.1 GCA_020722645.1 Acetofilamentum sp.
GCAAAACGTCATTGCGAGGTACGAAGCAAAACGTCATTGCGAGGTACGAAGCAAAACGTCATTGCGAGGTACGAAGCAAATGAAACAATGAAACAATGCACTTAAAACTTTCAACTTTTTAATAATTTAATTTTTTGAAATGAATTTAAAACAATTTTTCTTTTTTGCAATATTTATATTTTTTTATAATATTATACTTTCTCAAAATTTGGTTAAAGCATTTGAATACATTGAGATAAAAGAATACGACAAGGCTCAAAAAATTTTTTCTAAATCCATCAATTCGGGCAAAGATGTTGTTGTCGCAAAATATGGTGCTGCTGTTGTTTATACTAGAAAAGATTATCATACCCCTGACTATAATCGTGCTTATAGTTTTTTAGAAACGGTTAAAGAAAATTTTATTACATATTCTTCTTATTCTCAACAACTATATGATGAAAAGTACGGCATTTCTCTTAAAAACATAGACTCTTTAATGCAATGGATTGTTAATCAGGAATATACAGTAGTAAAATCAAATTTTACAGATGAAAATTTCAGGCGTTTTATGAACAATTTTTCAGATACAAAACAAGCTGATGATTTGATTTATTACAGAGACAGCATTTATTTTGAAAGTGTTAAACAAGACGGCTCTTTATACGCTTTTATGAAATTTGTTGTTGATTATCCTGAATCAAAATTTAAACCATCGGCAATTTACAAAAGGGATAGTATCTGGAAAGAAATGTACAATTACACTTTCCGAAGTCTTGAAATTTTCTCTATTACTTCGTTTGAAGATAAATATCCCGATTGCCCGTTTTATAACGATTCAACTAATATTTATAAAGAACTTGCAAAACAAGCCTGGGCGTTAAAATTGCATTTCGGTTATCTTGAAAGTACAAATGATTATTACGGAGAATTTATTAAAAGTGCTGCTCCATTTGAAATGGCTTTTCAGACTCTTTTAGTTTTGATTCAACCTGATATTAAAAACGAAAACCGAAGTAATGCTTTGGATACCATAGAAAAATATAAAATTTATTTCGGAAAATTTAAAAAGATTGATGATTTAATATCAATTTTGAACCGTCCCAAAAATATAGTCGAGAAAAAAGATGTCGGAAATGGTGTAAATACAAAAGGTTACGAATATATGCCTGTTTTGACTGCCGATAATCTCACAATGTATTTTTGCGGAGAACAACGTGATGATAATATTGACGAAAAAGGCGAAGATATTTTTGTTTCTTATTTTGAAAATGGTCAGTGGTCTTCTGCAAAAATAGTTAATCAGTTATCACGCCATAATTCAAACGAAGCTCCTTTATCTGTTTCGCCGGACGGAAATTCTTTGATTGTTTTTAATAACGGAGATGTTTTTATCAGCGAAAAAACAAAAAACGGCTGGTCTAATTTAAAACCATTAACTGAAATTAACACACCGCAGTATTGGGAAGCTGATGCTTTTATCACTGCTGACGGAAACGCAATTCTTTTTGCTTCCGACAGATACGGTAATGTCGGACAATACTATCCTTTCAGCAATTATTTTCACGGTGATTACGTCGGAAATCTTGATATTTACGTTGTTACTAAAAAAGGAAACGGCTGGTCCAAACCTGTAAATCTCGGAAAATCAATAAATACGCCTTATGCAGAAAGAACTCCTTTTTTGCATCCTGATATGAAAACTTTGTATTTTTCTTCTGACGGACACGCAGGAATGGGTAAAATTGATGTGTTCAAATCAACACGACTTTCTGATACTTCGTGGACACAGTGGTCTGAACCTGTCAATCTGGGGATTGAAATCAATTCTCCTAACAAAGAATACGGCTACAAAATATCTACCGACGGTACAAAAGCTTATTTTACCCACTTTTTAGCTAATCATTCTGATATTTATTACGTTACTTTGCCCGAAGAAGACAGACCTGAACAAGTTACTATTATTACCGGTAAAGTTACTGATAATCAAAACATTCCGCTTGAAGCTGATATTATCTGGGAAGACTTGGCTACCGGAAAAAAAATCGGTAATCTCAAAACTGACCCGAATACCGGTCAATATATTATTACACTGCCACTTGGCAAAAATTACGGTTTTTATGTTTCTAAACAGGAGTACTATCCGGTTTCTGAAAATATTGACCTGACTGATGAAAAAAATTCAAGGAATATCACAAAAGATTTTCAAATGACAAAAATAGAAGATATTATTCAAAACAATGCCTCTATTGAGTTAAACAATGTATTTTTCGATTTTGATAAATATGAACTTAAAAAGGAGTCCTATCCTGAATTGCAAAGGCTTGCCGATTTTTTAATCTCTCAACCTGATATTAAGGGCGAAATTTCTGGACATACTGACAATGTCGGTTCAAAAGAATATAATAAAAAATTATCACATAATAGAGCCAATGCCGTTGCTTCTTATTTAATTGAGTTAGGTTGTAATAAAAATCAACTTGTAACAGTTGGTTACGGCGACGAAAAACCGATTGCTGACAACTTAACCGAAGAAGGAAGACAACAAAACCGAAGAGTCGAATTTAAAGTTATTCAGTAGTATATATGATTGATTATGAAGGAATTAAATAAATTTATACAAATAGTAAAACCTTATAAAAAATATGCCTTTTTTAGTGTCTTATTTGACTCTTTATCTGTATTTTTTGCTCTTTTTTCTTACACGATGGTAATTCCGTTTCTCAGAATTTTATTTAATTCTGACGACTTGGTCTATGAACCCGTAAAATTTACTTTATCTGCCAGTTCTTTACAGCATAATCTTTTTTATTTCCTTAGTAAAATAATCGTACAATACGGCAAAATTGAGGCTTTGGTGTTTGTGAGTTTTATTATTGTTGTAGCTTCTCTGCTTAAAAACGGCCTTTTATATTTTCATAAATATCTATTAGCTCCTATTATGAATGGTGTTGCGAGGGATTACCAAAGGCGGCTTTTTGATAAACTTATTTATCTGCGTCTTGGATTCTTTTCTGACGAACGCAAAGGTAATTTAATGTCAAGAATGACAAATGACATTAATGTTGTCAGTCAAAGTATCCAAAGTTTGATTGTTTTTATTTTTACAGGTCCTATAACTTTAATTATTTTTATCGGCTTTTTGTTTTATTCAAGTTGGCAACTAACTCTTTTTGTTATTGCTTTTTTGCCTCTTATGGGATTTATTATTACAAGAGTTTCAAGAAATCTGAAGTCAAAATCATATCTGTCGCGACAAATTCAAGGTGATATTCTGAATGTTACCGAAGAATCTATTTCAGGATTAAGAATTATCAAGGCTTTTAATGCCGAAGAAAAAATTAAACATCGTTTTAATAAAGTTACTCATAGTTTTTTCAAAATTATGAACAAAGTAGAACGAAGAATCTGGCTTGCAAGTCCAATGAGTGAATTTCTGGCTACAATTATAATAATGGTAATAATGTATGTCGGTGGTATTTTAGTTTTGGGTGATAATGCAAAACTTTCTTCTGAAGCTTTTATTGCATATCTTGTTGTATTTTCGCAAGTTATTCCGCCGGCAAAAAGTATGATAAATTCATATTACAGCTTACAGAAAGGTTTTGCGGCTGTTCAAAGAATTGAAGAGATTATTGAAACCGAAGATAAAATTGTTAATTCTCCAAATCCTGTCAGAATAAATAATTTTAATGACAAAATTGAATATAAAAATGTTGGCTTTTCATATCAAACCGAACGTATAATTCTGAATAACATAAATATTGAAATCAATAAAGGAGAAACTGTTGCATTAGTTGGGGAATCAGGCTCCGGAAAATCTACAATGGTTGATTTATTGCCTCGTTTTTATGATATTCAGTCTGGTGAAATTTTAATTGACGGGCAAAATATTAAAGAAATTGATATAACTGACTTGAGAAATTTATTCGGTGTTGTTTCACAAACTTCTATTTTGTTCAATGACACTATTGAAAATAATATTGCATTCGGAGTTGAAAAATATACAGAAAAAGATTTGATAGAAGCCGCAAAAACAGCAAACGCCTTTGATTTTATTATGGAAAAACCCGAAGGTTTTAAAACTAACATAGGAGAAGGCGGAGACAAATTATCAGGCGGGCAGAGGCAGAGAATAAGCATTGCAAGAGCTGTTCTGAAAAATCCGCCGATACTTATTTTGGACGAAGCCACTTCTTCTCTTGACACCGAATCCGAAAAATTGGTTCAAGATGCTCTTAACAATATTATGAAAAACAGAACTGCCATTGTTATTGCTCATAGACTATCTACCGTAAAAAATGCTGACAGAATATACGTAATAAGCGAAGGTAAAGTTATTGAACAGGGAAAACACGAAGATTTGATTAATTTTGGCGGAATTTACAAACGACTTGTAGAAATGCAAATGGTTTGAAATTAGTATTTATAAATATTTTATTAATCCTTAAATCCGTAAGTCTATACTTATATATCTGAAATTCAGTCAGGTGAAAA
>DYKL01000295.1 GCA_020722645.1 Acetofilamentum sp.
TGCACTATCAACTATGCACAATGCACTATCAACTATGCACAATGCACTATCAACTTTGCACAATGCACTATCACTTTGCACAATGCACTATCAACTTTGCACAATGCACTATCAACTATGCACAATGCACTATCAACTATGCACAATGCACTATCAACTTTGCACAATGCACTATCACTTTGCACTATCAACTATGCACAATGCACTATCAACTTTGCACTATCAACTATGCACTATTAACTATGCACTATACACTATACACTATAGACTATATACACTTAACTGAAAATGATAACAGAAATTCAGGCAAAATCAATATTACGTAGGCATAAAAAAATAGATTCATGGTTTTTGACTTATTACGGATTAAATCTTTATCGCGGTTGTACGCATAACTGTATATATTGCGACGGACGCTCTGAAACATACAGAGTTGCAGGAGAATTTGGAAAAGATATCGAAGTAAAAACTAATGCAATCGAATTATTAGACAAAGAATTAGACCCGGGTACAAAAAGAAAAGCCTTACCACGAAGTTATATGATGCTTGGTGGAGGAGTCAGCGATTCTTATCAACCTATTGAAAAAAAATACGAATTAGCCCGAAAGACACTTGAAATTATAGAAAAATACAACTATCCTGTTCATATTCTCACAAAATCAACCCTTGTAGAACGAGATATTGACATAATTGAAAGAATTAACAAAAAAACAAACGCAATTGTGAGTTTCAGTTTTTCATCTGCAAATGACGAGATAAGCAAAATGCTTGAACCCGGCGTTCCAAGCCCCACAGAAAGATTGGCTATGATGAAAAAAATCAGACAAAAAGGCATTGCAACCGGTATGTTCCTAATGCCTGTTGTCCCTTTTTTGACCGACAGTCCGAAAATTATGGGAGACACCCTCAGAAAAGGCAAAGAAGCGGGAATTGATTTTGTAATTTTCGGTACAATGACATTAAAAGAAGGTGTGCAGAAAAATTATTTTATGAATGTCATAAAAAAATATATTCCTGATTTGGAAACTTCTTTTGATATTTTATATGGACACAATGATAAATGGGGAGGTGTAAATGCTGATTATTACGAGTCTGCAATTCAAATATTTGACAATTTGGCAACTCAATTACAAATACCAAAACGAATGCCGGCACATTTATACAGAAAATATATGAATATCAATGATTTGGTTGTTGTTATGCTCGAACATTTAGATTATCTATTGAAGCTGAAAAATCAAAAAAATCCATACGGATATGCAGCATATCAAATTTCGCAGATAGAACTGCCTCTTCAAAATATTCCAATCCGCCAAATATCAAATATAAACGGAGTAGGACCTGTTACTGCAAAAATTATAGAAGAAATAATTCAAACCGGACGATGTAAATATTTGGAAAAACTTTTATGAGTTTAGTCTATAAAGTTCATAAAACATGCCCTGAAAGGGTCTAAAAGCCTGCCTTGTAATGGTATTTTAGAGACGTTGCATGCAACGTCTGTACGGTGATTATAAGAAAATTATGTTATTTTTAAAATTTTTTTATAATGTTGATAATCAGCTATTTGTGTTTGATAAGCTAAAATGTTTATACTTTTTATATCGGAAACTTTTTTGATTTTTTTCTTTGTTGTTCGAGTAGTAAAATCCGATTACTTTTTCTTTTCCAATTTATAATAATCAATCACACTTCTGAATCTTTGATAAAGAAGTTTAACTTGTGTAAATTTTGAATTTTTGTACTTTTCGGCAACTTTAATAACATATTCAAAATGTTTTTCTGAAAAAGAATTATATAAATTTACAATTTCAGGTACAGTATCTCTGTTTTCTCTGTAATAAGGGAAAATTATGTCAGCAGGTTTTTCTCTCATAATTGTCAATAAATCAAAAGCTGTTATCATAACAACCAACGGATTTTTATTTTCAAGTAAATTTGAATTTAACCCTTCCCAATCTTTGTTTGAAATATAAAAATCAGTCAAATTTTCTATGATAAAAGGCAAAAAAGCAATTGGCGTTTTTGATATTGAATTTAATTTTGAAAATAATTCTTCTATCAAAGAGTCATATTTTTCTTCAATTTCCTTTAATTCATCATTTTTGCCGATTTTTGCGAGTAAAATTTTTAGCCGTAAAAAGTTAAGTCTCTGGAAATTTTGACTAATAGAAGGTCCCGAAATAAACGCATCTTCATAATCAACGCTATGATAATGCAGATAATATGTTCCACAATTTGAACATCTTTTAACCATCATACTATCAGTTGCATACCTGTCCGGATTTGTAATCTCTTCATAAATTGTGTCCAAGCCATTAAAATCTTCTGCAATTTCGGTTCTTGCTAAATCTTTTTTATGAGGTAAATATTTGCAGATATCACATTTGAAAACAGAAAAAAACGGTTCGTTTTCCTTTCTAAGTTTAATTTTTCTTTCTTTTGCACCGTAGCTAATAAGTAAATCGACAAGTTTTTGCACTTTTGAAGCTTTTGCCAAAGTTAAAGCAGTTGCTCCTTTTTCTTTATCAACTTCATCAGTCGGCGAACCTTTTTCGAGCAATAATTTCGCAGTTTCAAAATGACCTTCGATACACGCCTGCATCAGTGCATTCCAATTTAAATTATTACGTTCGTTAATTTCAGCACCATTTTCAAGTAATAAAACAACAACATTTGTATTTCCAGCCCAAGCTGCATTAAGCAATGCAGTATTACCCCGATAATCTCTGGCTTTAATATTTGCACCCTTGCTTAAAAGGTATTTTACGACTTCAATTTTACCGTAATACGAAGCTTTGATAAGTGGAGTTTCATCGCCTTTGTACCGAACATCATCAACAGGAACTCCGGCAGCAATAAGTATTTCAATAGTTTTCAAATCACCTTGTTTGGCAGCTTTAAATAAAGCTCCTGATGGTAGATTCTTTTTTTCTGTTTTGAATCTTTCGATAATTTCTTTTGCAAATTCCACATCATTTTTTTCGATTGCATATTCAAGCTCATTCCAAGACATACTATCTTTTGAAACGGCTGTCCCGCCATTTCTGAAAAGGAATTTAACAACATCTGTTTTATGCTGACTCATTGCCTGCCTCATCGGGGTATGTCCGAATTGATTTTTCGCATTAATATCTACCTTGTATTTCAACAATAGTTCAACAATATTCAATCTTCCACAAAAAGCCGCCCAATGAAGAACTGTTCCGTGGCTTTTATTATTTGAATGAATATCACAACCGCTTTGAATAAGAAATTCAGCGATTTCAGCATTAGAATCCTCATTTGTAATAAGTTCAAAAACAGCATTTTTATCAGCATCATTTTTAGCATTTACATTTGCACCGGAGGAAATAAAGAATCTTACCATTTCTAAAGATTTTGCACTTGATGCGGCATAAATCAAAGGAGTTCTTCCGTAACTTCCTTTTGCGTCAATATTTACACCGTTTTGAGCAAGCAATTTAACAGCCTCGACTTGATTATACATTGCAGCATAATGTATAGCCCCATCGTAACCCTTTTTGTATTTGTTTGGATTTGCTCCATTTTCTAATAATATTTTAACAAGTTCATTAACTACTTCTGAATCAGTAGAATATGAATCACAGGCATAAATAAGGGCAGTTTTACCTCTGTCATTCATTTTGTTTACATCAACACCGGCAGAAATAAGTTCTTTTGAAATTTCTAAATATTTTTTTGAACACGCAGTCATAAGAAGGGTTTCGTCATAACAATTTGTAATACTATCAATTTTTTTGACATATTTTAAAAGCTCTTTTACAGATTTAAGGTCTCCATCTCTAACTGAATTCAAAAGTTTTTTAGCATTTTCATCGGCAGATAATTCATTGATTTTATGTGGTTCTTCGTCCATATTAAATTAGTTGAGAAATTAATACAAATATAAAAAAATTTGAAGATGAATATTCAAACAATTCAAAAGATGATATAGAAAAAACAGAAATAGAACATATCTTATCGGAAAGAAAATTACTAATCAATGTCGTTTGTTAACAATTTACAGGTCGGTGTGGGTACCGTCAAAAAGCGTTTATCCACTGTTTTCGGTGTCCACACAGAAAACTCCGAACCCTAAGTAAACGAGATTGAATTACTAAGAATAAAATTTATTAAAAAATTGTACATTTGTCAAAAATAATTTTATAAGCTATATGGATAAAATTATTGGTACAATTATACTGACAGGAATTTTTGTTCTCTTGTATTTTCTGATAAATAAAAAGAAAAAATGGAAAATTCCCACTACTCAATTCCCAGCTGAATGGCGAAAAATTCTTTACGAAAATGTCAGTTTTTACAACAGCTTAAATGATGATGAAACACCCATGAGAACCTTAAAGTTCTCACACCAATAGAATGAAAATAAT
>DYKL01000296.1 GCA_020722645.1 Acetofilamentum sp.
GACAACTTTTTAAATAGTTGGTTATTAGTTAGTTGCATGTTTAAGTCATGAGCAGCTACAAATTTACACAAACTTCGTTTTTTTTTATTGTCATTCTACTTTTATGCAAAATTTTTTTGCTTCCCACTCGCAATAACGTTTGCCTCGCAGAGACGAAAAGCCTAAAAAAAAATGTAAGCAGCAAAACTTGGAGTTATTGTGGCTTTTAATACTTAGTTTTAATCGAAATCAACTTTTTTTAACTATTTAAAAACGTAATGTGTTTAAATATAAGGTTTTATGTTTCGGACAATAATGGTTTGTAATCCGAAAACATTATAAATCAATTAATTTTACGAATTCAAATTGCAAAATCAAATTAGGTGTATAAACAGGTAAATTGCTTTAAAAAACAAATGTTTCAATCAGGCGTTGTCCAACAGATTAAAAAATATAAAAAAAAATAAGCAGTCTTTTGGAAAACACAAAAATAAGGCAGATTAATTCATCAATTATAAATTAAAAACGATTTCCCTGATTGTATAAAAAACATTTTAGAAAACTCCACAAGATCTTTACAATTATATATATTGATATTAAAAAAATATTTTAAATCGAATAAACCTTTAAATATAGATACTTACAACGACTGATTTATTTTAATAATTAAAGGAAATGATATAAATTCAAAAAACTTTTTTTTCTTTTTATAATATTCTATATAATTGTAAAAACATTTTAAAATTATTTCGATTTTTCAACTCAAACATCGAAAACTATAAACAACATATATTTTGACTCAAATTACAAAAAATATTATATAACCTTAGTTAGTTAATTTTTAAAATAGCTAATTACTAAATTATTGATTTTTAACTTATTATGTTTTCACTAATACTAATTTACTGATTATTAATTCGTTACGACAAAAGATACTAAACTATAGATATAACAAATTGCGAAAAATTATTTATAGACAGGTCAAAAAAAGAATACCAATACAGAGGTTTATGTAAAATGAAATACAAAGATTTTATTGAAATTTTCGAACCAGAAAGCTATATTATTGCATATTACAACGAACAAAAACACGAATTTAAAAAAAGCAGAAAAGCTGAAAAAAGCTTTGATATTTACAAACTAAGAATAATTGACATAATTGATGAAAATTGATTAACTTTATTGATGAAAATTGATTAACTTTGCTAAATAAAAATAAATTTAAAAAATCAAAATAATGTATTTAGCACCATTAAATTACGATAGATATTTTAAGAAAGTGTTTTCTGATACAAGAATAGCAAAACGTTTTCTTGAAGATTTTTTTGATATAACGATAGACCATTTAGAAATACTTCCGACAAAACATAAAATTACAGATAATTCCACTGCTGTAGAATTCGATTTTCGGTGCAGAATCAAAGACAGTTTTGTCATCATTGATATGCAACAATGGTTCAAATCGGATATAGTGCATCGTTTTTACATGTATCATTCCATGAATACAGTGTTGCAATTAGAGAAAATGCCCGACAAAAGCATAAAACTCGGAGACGACAAAAAACGTGATATAAAAGATTACGACAAACTGATTCCGGTAATTACCTTGATTTGGCTGGCAGACGATAACCTAAATTTCAAAGACGATTTTGTTACCTACACCATGACAAGCGAAACCTTGAACGATTTTGTCAGGAACAAAAATTTGTGGAAAAAAGAAAATATTTTGGAAATAATAGTCGAACGCAAAAAATATTTAGAAATAATCGACAACCGCACAAGAAAATTAGATTTTTTGCAAAAAAACAAACTCATTTATGCTTTTCAGCCCAATATTGTTAAAAACCAAAAATACAGTAAATATTTAGCATGGTTTGAATTAGCCGATAAAACACGCAATAAATTAAACGAAAAAGGCTGGTTTGATAAATACCTGAAAGATGAAATTTTTGCGGAAATCATAAAACGCATAAGTACCGAAACCTTTGAACAGTCCGATTGGGATTATATTGATAACCAATCCGATTTCATAGAAAAAGTAAAACGCTTTGAGCAAGTTTTCATAGATGAAGGCTTTGAGCAAGGAATGGAAAAAGGAATTGGACTGGGAGTGGAAAAAGGTCGCGAAGAAGAACGCCAAAAACAAGAAGAAAAACAACAACAAGAAAAAAAAGAAATGGTCAAGGAAATGATAAAAGAAGGTTTACCAAACGAAATTATTAAAAAAATCACCAAATTAACAGATGAACAGATTGATAAAATTCGTAATGAATTGAAAAAAAATGATAAAGAATAAAGTCTGCAATTTAAATGTTTTACAAAAGAATATGAACAAAAAACTTTCTGATAAAATAAAAATTACTGCCTTTCAAATGTTTAGAGATTGGAATGCAAATGCAAAAAAGAATTTCCCAAATATTGATTTTACTATAGTTGATGAATCAATTTTAGTTAAAGACTTACAAAATAGTATAAAATCTGCAGTTAAGTCGCTGAAAAACGAAGAAAAGGCTGAAAAAAGAGCAATGCGCGGTTTCGATATAGGCTACGTATGGGGGTTCATATATTCAAATTTAAATACTCGGTGGATACACGAATACATTCACAAACAATCTAACGACTACAAAGACTTTATGGCTTTGAAAGCTATACAACTATATTTGGATATAGAAGATATTGCTTTAATTAAAATTGATGATTTTTATAAAAAAATGTATATTGAAGATGTGAATTTTGAAAACATTTACTTTAAACCGGATAAGAAACAATTTAAGGATTTTGGCTCTGATGTTAAAATAAATTTTGAAAATAATAGACAAAATAATATAACTATTTCATTGGATAATTTAATAACAGAAAAAATAGTGAAAATTACAAGTGAAAAAGATATGCAATTTTTACCAAAAACTGAAAAATATTTTTCGGAAGAAGATGTTAATCAATTAATAGAAGCATTTTAAATATGTGAATTTGCAAAATTTTGAAACAAAATGTTTAATGTAGAATATTAAAACAGCAAAGAATTAAATAATTGTAGACTTGTCAAATGAAATGATAAAAAAAATACAAAATTAACAGACCAGCAGATTGATAAAATTCGTAATGAATTGAAGAACCTCTTTGCTCGGCGTAGTTTTTAACTACGCCAATATGCCATGCACATTTTAATGTGAGCGTAATTTTTAACTATGATCAATGGGCAATGGTGCAAAAATTGACAAAAGTACTGATAATAAACGTTTTACTTTCAATCAACATTGTGCGGATACACCGCGCAACTACGTCAAGCCATTCACGATAGTGGTTCGGTATAAAATAAAAACAAAATGAAAAAAGTATATTTTTTTAATAACCTTAAATCCGCAAGTCTTTTCGTAAGAAGTAGATTCTTTATTTTTTGTTATTGATAATAATAGGTATAATCATGAACTTTGCAATAAGATGTTTGTTGAAAAAGACAAACAATATCATATCCGAAATTCCTGTAATATAAAATACTGTAATTTTAAAAAAATTATCAACGAAAATTTAATAGTTGAAGTATATTACAATAACCAACAAAATATATATAAACCTGTTAGAAAATCCAAAAATGCTTTGATTGTAGTAAAAACAAGAATTATTGAAATTATCGAATTAAATGCAGATTAGATTAACATTTTAAATAAAAATTATGAAAAATGCAATTTTTAATAATACCAAAAAAAATGGCAAACTATTTATTAAGACAATTATAATCCTTTTTTTTATAATGATTCCTTATATTGGAATATCATCTGAAAAAAACTATAATTACCAGACTGAAACTTATAATTTAAGCGGAAACATAACAAGGATTTTTATCCCTTATTATCCTTCCGATATTTTAAAACAAAATGGAAAATGGACTGCATTTTGGATTACATTCATAATCTCAGCAATTGGAGTCTATTCATTATACGGATTTGCAGCAGGAATAATTGCAGTTGCAGTTACATATTTTGTAACAAATGGAAACAAAAGAGCCTTCAAAATGGCAATTTTGGGTTGTATCGCAGGCTGTATTGTCGGCGGATTGATTCTTTTGGGAAGATTGTTTATTTAGAGTAATCGTACCAAACAGCTATCAAGTTTATCAATTTTGCTAATTCGGATTTGCAATCTGAATATGTTTAACTATTTGATTTGTAGTCGTTTTTAGGATTACAACGGATGTTTGCCAAAACCCGAAACACAACACATTTATAATCAATAAATTACATAAAAATAACACTTCGTTTAGTGACCACAAACGAAACTTATTGATAACAAATGGATTGCAAAAATAAATTTTTTTCAAATATAACGGAACTTACTTACAACTTTTCAGGTTTTACAGGCGATAGCTAAGA
>DYKL01000297.1:0-908 GCA_020722645.1 Acetofilamentum sp.
TAAATATAACGTTTTATGTTTCGGACAATAATGATTGCAAATCCGAAAAAGCGAAAGATTTTGACTTTACAAACTTTACAAACTTTACGAACTTTATAAACTTTACGAACTTTACAAACTTTACAAACTTTACGAACTTTATAAACTTTACAAACTTTATGAACTACAGCACTCAAATCAGCAAAGGAGCTCTTCACGACGATTATTGCGAAGACTTTTTAATCGACTATCAAATTAATGAAAATTTATGGATTTTCGGAGTTTTCGACGGGTGTTCGTCGGGGAAAAACTCACATTTTGCCTCTGCTCTTTTTGGTAACGCCATTATTTCTGCTTCTAAAAATGTGGAAACAAAGGGTAATAAAAACTTAATTTTAAGAGACATCGTTTTAAATTCGTTCGTCAAAATTCGACAAGTAGCTAAAAATCTTAATTTAAGCACAGATGAATTACTTTCGACAATGATTTTATGCATTACTGATAAGAAAACAGCTTCAATAGTCGCTTTTGGCGATGGTTTAATTGCCGTAAACAAAGAGGTTTATCAGATTGACCAGAATAACGTACCTGATTACCCTGCTTATCATTTTGACGAACTTAAAAATTATGACGATTTTGAAGAATATTATAATAAATTCGTTATGTTTGAAGATGTTGAATTAAAAGATATTACAATTTCAACAGACGGAATTTTTTCTTTTATGAAAATTCACGATAATAGTCCCGAAGGTTTCGATTACATAAATTACTTGGTAACAGACGATTATTTAATAAAAAACAAAGCGATGCTGGCTCGAAAACAAAATATCATCAGAAAAAAATACGAAGCAAAAAATTTAGATGACTTAGCCATTATTAGAATTACGAATGTCGAATGATGAATGTAGAATATCGAATGTCGAATGATG
>DYKL01000297.1:1008-4301 GCA_020722645.1 Acetofilamentum sp.
AATGTTGAATATCGAATGTCGAATGATGAATGTTGAATATCGAATGTCGAATGATGAATGTTGAATATCGAATGTCGAATGATAAACAAAGAATGAAACAATGAAACAATGAAACAATGAAGCAATGAACTACAAAACAACATCAGGAAAAGCTCTGACTATCAATGACAAAGATGAAATTAACAGAGGTGGCGAAGGTAAAATTATGCTCATAAAAAATCATCAGGATATTGTAGCAAAAATTTACCATAACCCACCAGATAACAGTCTGGAAAATAAGTTAATACATTTAAAAAAACTTGACGCTGACATTTTTGTAACTCCACAAGAACTTTTATATCAAAACAACCAATTGGTAGGTTATACAATGCAATATCTCGGGTCTGAATTTTTTTCAATTTCAACGATTTTCAGCAAAAATTTCTGCCAAAAGGAAAAAATTGACTTTGATTTCAAAAAAGCAATTGCCGAAAAACTGCGTAAAGCAGTTGAAAATGCACACCAGAATAATATTGTCATCGGCGATTTGAACCAATTCAACATTCTTGTAAATTTACAGAGTGAGCTCAAAATTATTGATACAGATTCTTTTGAAACTCCTGCAAACCCACATTCAGGTGTTCTTTTAGAAGACATACGTGATTATTTGTACTATGGCGTTGTAAACAAAAACAGTGATTATTTCGCTCTTTCGGTGATTCTTTTTTATATGCTTACTTTCACTCACCCGTTCAAAGGCATTCACACACAATATAAAAGTCTGAAAGACAGAATGATTAACAGACTTCCGGTTTTTGTTACAACACCCGACTTAAAAGTTCCGAACTGTTATGTTCCAATTACAGATAACGATGTAAACGCTTTGTTTAAAAGACATTACATTGACGGAGAACGTTTTATTATTTCTCTCGAAAAAACAAAATTAACGCAAACAGCCGCGTCCAATGCTACTTTAACTACAAAATTAGACGAAAAACATATCACAGTAACACCAATACTCCAAAATACAACGATTATTGACGTATTTTTAAATGATGAACTTGGTTATGTCGAAACAGAAAAAGAATTTATCGTTTTTGATGCAAAACACAGAGGCTATCTGAACAGAAAACATGTTATTAAAACTTCGGAATATGATGAAATTTTTGTAGGGAAAACAAATATTTTGCTTCGTAAAAAACAAAAATTATATCATTACAAAAATGAGCAGGAAATAGTTGAAATCAGGAATTTTGAGCTTGGAAAAAATGCAGAAATATCAGTAAAAGAGAATATTTTGATAGTAATAGAAGAAGATGTAATGTTTTGGCTTTTTGTTGATGAAATTTTCAATGGTTCAATAAAAAATCAACGTTACGAAGTGTTTGGTAAAGGTTTTTCGCACATCAACGGACTAATTCAGAACACCGGCGGAGTTAAGCGTCTATTCTACAATTCCGGCTCAACGATAAGCAATATAAAACTTGATAAAAACGTAAAGTCGGTTTATCAAACCAAAAACGCAGGAGTTTTGCAGTACGTTGAAAATAAAAAAGTTGAATACAGATATTTTGTTGTAAGAGGCAATAATGTCATTTTTTCAACCGAAGAATTAGAAGACCTTGTACATTTTGGCTTTCTGCCGACAGTAAAAGACGAAGGACTGATTTTTGAACCTTCAAACGGAGCAATAAATATCATAAGAACCGAAGATTTTAAGGCTGTTTCAAAAATGGATTGCAGTATAATAAATCCACAAACAAGCCTAAAATCGTGCAAAAGCGGAATTTTAGCTTATGATGAAAGGAATTTGTATTTGGTGAATTCGAAGTGAGTTTTTAATCGGGATTACAAATCCCGAAGAGCGTTGGGTAATCTTGGAAATAACGATTTTGATATTGTAATAAAAATCTTAGTTGGTTATACAAATTCCGGCTCATTTGGAGCAGAAAGAGTTAATTGATTTATTATGTTATTTATAGCAGCATTTTTAATAAAACCTTTTAATGATAAGTCCACCTCAAGTTCTTCCCATTCAATGCCGATTCCTCCACCTATTATCCTGAAAGTATTTAATTGTTCTTGATTTGCATTTGACAATTCGGCTATGTTACTGAGTTTTGATTTTAAAATTTTTCCGTTTGTCAATAGCAAAATTAATGTATCAGCATCTTTGTCAATAAACAAATTTTTAATTTTAATCCCTTTTTCAAAAATAAGCAAATCAATTGGGTCTTTTGCTCTAATATTATGTTTGTTTTTATCCATTTTAAAATTAAATTTCAGATAAAGTAAAAACCTGAATTTCACTTATTTGTTTTAATTTCTTGTCATTAGTTAAAAACAAATCACAATTTTCCCGAATTGCAACAGCTAATTGTAAAGCATCAAAATTTTTCAAAAAATTATATTTTGCCCTTAATTTTGATGCTAAATCGCTATGAATAAATCCAATTGAATATAACTCAATATCTGCTTCGGATAGCATATTTTTAAAAACTTCAATAAGTTCCGGTTTATTATCTCTGTATGGTTTTACACAAAATTCAAGATAAGTGATTACACTTGTCTTAATGACTTTATTATATTTAATTGAATAATTAAAAAAACTTTTAGCTTTTAAACCAAATTCTAAGTTTTTTTCTAAAAAATAAATAAAAACAGCAGTATCTATAAATGCTTTATTATATTCTATCATTTTCTCTTAATTTATTGATATATTCCTGTGCGTCAATATCTAAGATGTTTTCAGAAATACCGTAGTATTTATCAAAAATATTTTCATTTTTTCTCTTTTCTTTTTTGAAATGCTCTTTATAAATAAGATAATCAATGTATGATAAAGCATCAATTTTCAGATTATCAGATAATTGATTTAATTTCTCAATTATTATTTTGTCGTCGATATATGCCATTTGATTTGTTTTTTGCAAAAATAATAAATTTTATTCAGAATTTCAAGAATAAAAAAGAAGCCTATAAAATATAGACTACTTTATTATTAGAAAATTGCTCTATTTAGCACAACTTAGTTTAATTCTAAAATGTAATCATAAATTTTTGGCTAAGTTCTAATAAACACAGCATTTTAATGAAATAGAACCGAACGTCTTAATTATGCATAAACACGATTTTTAAATCGCGGTGAAAGCATAACATAACAATCGTTGCAAGTACAAAAGAAAAATGAAAGTAAAATGTTGAATGCAACGAAACTCAAATAAAAAAAAAGGCTCTTTTATTAAAGAATGTTGGTAACAAATTTGGCTCTTTTCTTAAAAAATGTGGGTAGATATTCTATTTATAGCATTATA
>DYKL01000298.1 GCA_020722645.1 Acetofilamentum sp.
ATAATCTTGTATTAAGAAATAACGGCATCACGGCTGTTGTTATTGATGAGCAAGGAAATGTTGGTATTGGTACCGATTATATACCGGTTGGTTTTTTAACTGCAATTAACGGAAAAATAATAACAGAAGGATTTTATGTTGAATATTTTGATAATTGGCCTGATTATGTGTTTAGCCCTACATATAAGTTGCTTAATTTAAGTGATTTATCTGATTTCATTGAAACTAATCAACATTTACCTGAAATACCCGATGCAAATGAAATAGAAAATAGCGGATATGAATTGCAAGAAATGGATGCTTTGCTTTTGAAAAAAATCGAAGAATTGACACTTTATATAATTGAACAAAATGAACAAATTGAAAATTTAAAAGCTGAACTAAATAATCTTAAAAACTACACAAATGAATAATTATTTTTATTGTTTCATATTTATTATTGTTTCCTCTTTATTTTTTTCTTGTTCAAAATATTATGAAGCAACAGATCTCGAAAGAGCTGCATTTCTTATAGATTACTTTGTATTACATCAAGAACAACATTTTAAAATGGTATCTAATAAAAATGATACAATTATTGTTTATGCAAGGAATATTACAAATGAGTTTAGAAAACAAAAGCATGACGGATTATTTACTAATAAATATTATCAGTTTTTTCAAGTTGGATTTTATAATTACAAAGATTCTTTAATAGGTTATATTTCTTACTTTAATAAGCCGGGTGACAATTTAATAAAAAATGAAATCAGTTTTTTAAATTATGGTTGTAATCATATTTGTAATTATTATGAACAATTAGTCATAAATAATGTAACTTACAGAAATGTTTATGAATTAGGTTATTTTATGGAATTTGATGATGGAACAGTTATAGAATGTCCCGATGATCGTTCTAAAATATACACATCAGAGCATATAGGTATTATTAGGGTTGAAAAAAAATCAGCAACAGACACCGTGTTTTATGATTATTGTTTTGACTTTAAAAATAAATTTCAAAATTAAAAAAACATAAATTATGAAAAAAATTCACATAAATTTTCTTTTAATATTTTTATTTTCATTAAATTTTGCACAAACTCCAAACACTGACAGTATATTATCTACAATAAATTGGGAAGAATATCAGAATAGTCAGGTTACTCCATTTGTTTTTAAAATGTTATTCTCTGGAATTGATAGAACATTTCTTACTACAAATATTTTTTATCCACAAACACTACCTTTTTCTGATATTGATAAATTTAAAGGTTTAGAAACTGACTCTATAATGGATGAGACTAATTTTCAAAGGTTATATACAGCGTTATACTATTCATTTGAAGGGACAAGTCAACTAATAGATTATGAAATGCTTTTAGATGAAACACCCATGAGAACCTTAAAGTTCTCACACCAATAGAATGAAAATAATTATAAACCAACAACTTACAAAATTATTTACACATGAAATTAATAATTTTATTGAAAAGAATAACGAAATACCGTTAATAATTTTAGATTTTAAATACAACTATTTATCACAAACAGCTTATAATGAAGGTTTATTAGAATTACGAGACAACATTTTATATTCTACTAATAAGTCTCCTTTTTTAGAAGAGCAAGTTTTTGCTTGTTATATCTTTTGTAACGAAAAGATAAAAAATTATCCTGTTATTTATTCAAAAAAATTTTATTTTTCAAATAACAAAGCAAATGTAAACGATATAAGAATAAATAATGTTTCAATTTTTGATTCAAAATTTTATTATTTTGATTTAGATTCAAATAATTCAATCTCGGTTTTTACAAATAAAGGATATAAAACAGCATACATAAAAACGACAAAAGATGAATATGTTGTGAATGATCAATTCCCAAATCCGAATGAAACAATAGAACTTTCAAATGGTGAGTTAGGCTTATGGCAGGCTTGTGGCTATAATGATTTACTTATTAGAAAACCAATTCTTATTGTCGAAGGTTTCGACCCGTTAAACGATAGAAATTTTTATATAACACAGCACAATATTGATATTGGAAAGACCGACAGACATCTTTACAATGTTGCAAATGACGAAGGAATAGCAGATTATATGAGAGCACAAGGCTTTGATGTGCTTATATTAAATTTTGAAGATGGTGGCGCTGATATTATTACGAATGCAATGACAACTGTTGAAGCAATAAATTATATTAATGCAAATAAAATATACAATAATGAACTGATGGTAATGGGTCCCAGTATGGGGGCACTTATAGCAAGATATGCTTTAACTTATATGGAAGACAACAATATGGAACATTACACAAAATTATACTTTTCATTTGATGGACCTCATCAAGGTGCAAATATTACTTTAGGACTTCAACACCTTGCAAATTTTGCAACAAATACAGTACTAATAAATAATTGGACTTCTGTTTTTGATCAATTGGTTAATTGTCAAGCAGCAAAACAAATGTTAATCTATCATTATACCGGCACAAATTGGACTACTCCTGATAACAATCCTGCTTTTGACGATTTTTATTCAGAGTTACACTCATTAAACTCAGGTATTGGATACCCTACCAAATGTAGAAATATAGCACTAGTAAACGGAAGTAGTACGGGTATATCAGCAAATAATTTTGATGCAGGTGATAATCTTTTTACCGGTGTAGCTTACTTTCCTTTTAACTGGATAGGCATTCCAACTCAATTAATGGTATATTTAAGATATAATGCACTGCCTGATAATCAGGCTAAAACTATATTTCAAGGACTTGTTGCTGTTAAAATTTTAGGTAAGTGGATTCCGTTAAATGCTAATTTAGTTGTTATCAACAACAATCTTTCATTAGATAAATTTCCTGCCAGTAAACAGGAATTTCACAAAATGGCAAATGGGTACTTCAAAAAAATATTATTTTCATATTCAAATGAAGATTTTGATGCTTTTATTCCTGTAAAAAGTTCAATGGACGTTTCTTATTCTGATTGGGTTATTGATTATACAAATCCTAATCAGACTGATTTTGTTTTCATAAATAATACTTCGATAACATATGATGTGCCAATGACTCCTTTCGATGAAATTTATATGGATGATTCATGTGAATATCATGTCATAGGCAGTTTAGATTTACAGAGTGCTCCTTGGTTAATAGAAAACATCGCTCCTTCTGATTTAAAACTACAAAATCATATTGTTACTTATGATACAAGATACGAAACTTTAAATACAATTACAGTAGGGCGAAATGTAACAAATAAAACTTTTGTCGGTGATTTTGTTCTGTCTGAAAATACACATACAGAATTTATTGCCGGTAAAAGTTTATATTTTGATGTCGGCTTTAACACAAATGGTGGTACTTGTGAAACTCAACTTATAGATATTTCATGTGAAGTAATAAACCAGAATAACAAATTCCAAACAAAATCCAATAATGACTTTTCTGTAAATTATGCAGATACAAATAAAATTGAAGAACAAAAAGATTTTAATAAAATTAAAATTTATCCAAATCCTGCTACAAATATTATAACAATTGATTTGCAGGAAAATAAAACTGCTGAAATTCAAATATTTGATTTAACCGGCAAAATGATTATTCATGAAGTTATTTTTTACAAAGATCAATTTGACTTGTCTAATATCACTAACGGACTTATTCTAATTAAAGTAATTTCAGACGACGAAATAAAATCTTTTAAAATAATAAAAAAGTAAACCAATGAAAAAAATAATATACCTTTGTGTATTTATATTACTCCTGTTTTCCTGTGAAGTAGATCATTTGGAAACTATACCAGAAAAATACCGTGAAGCATTTTTATACTATTCGTACGAAGAAGATGAAGAATTCTACTTTTTAAAAAATAATACAGATACGGTTAAATTTGTTGCCGAATTTATTAATATAACAATTCATTGGTATGATCCATGGACAACCTTTAAGATTAAAGCATCTTATGAAGTTTTTGAATTACATATGAATAATGGGCACTCTTTTTTTAGTGCTGCTGATGGTGGACATATAAAATTTTTAAAAAATTACTTTACGGATATAGAAAATTTTTATGATTCACTAAAAGTAAATGATAAATATTATTATAACGTATATGAAATTATTGGAGGAGATGATTTAACTCACACAAGAATTTTCACAACCAAAGATGAAGGGATATTGTTCGTTGATAATGGTGTAGATGAGTACGTATTACTTGATAAACCTTAACCTCGTTCCCGTCGATATTTCGACCCGTGTTCACGCCGGTCTTTCGACTGGTGGCAATAAAATAATTGTAAATAGCTATGAACAATCG
>DYKL01000299.1 GCA_020722645.1 Acetofilamentum sp.
CAAGTATTTGTTTTTTATTTTCCAGTTCGATTTTTGCGACCAGATTGTTTATTTTTATATTTTGATTTTCAGATGCTCTGTTTACAATACATTCATACATTAGTTTTTGATAATAATACGCAGAATCAAAGCAGCCAAGCTGATAAAAAGACAATTGCTTTAATTTGCAGTAAACCTCAAAGGCATAAGTGTTTTCAATCTTGCCTATTTCTTTATAAAGAATATCAGCATTTTCGATTGCTTTTTTATAATTTTGAGTATCGTAATAAAGAGCTGTTATATTAACTAATGTATTTAAAAGGTCTTGCTTCATATTCAATTCACGCCATATCAAAACTGCTTCTGAAAAATATTTATACGCAGTATCAACACCTTTATATCTATATAACATGCCCAGATTATTCAAATTGCTTGCTATAATTTCTTTTGTTCCACTTTTTTTTGCATAATAATTAGATTTATTTGTAAAAAATATTGAGGAATCTACTGAAGTAGGTAAAGCAGCATATCTATTATACAAGTATGCCATTAGAGAGTCATTTAGATGCGTAAGCTCTTTTGATAATTTTTCAGCTTCTATTATATGATAATTTGCTTTATCATAAACACCATATAGTCTATAAAATTCACAAAGTTTAATATTAATAAGTATTTCTTCTTTAATAAAATGATTTTTTTGTGATATCATCAATGCTTTTTGATAATAATAAAATGAAGTGTCTAAAAAACCTGTAACTCTATTTAAATCTCCATTCAAAATTAAAATTCTTATTTCTAATTTTGGTTTATTATTTATAATTCCTTTTGGATATTGATTTATTTCATCAACATACTTTCCGGTTTTTTCATAATCACCTGTTTTTAAAGCATATTCAGATAATTCTAATGTATTTATTAAAGACTCATAAGTTAGATAATTTAATTTTTGAGAATACAACTTTGAGTTTAATAGTATGAAACATAAAAAAAATAATAATATGTGAGAATTTATTTTCAACGAATTATTTATTGTTAATGCGAAATTAATTCAAAAATCTGATTAAATAAAAAAAATGTTATGAAAAGCAACATTTTTGATACAATAAAAAAAGCAAAATCAGAAATAGGGATTTTGCTTTTTTTAATAATGGTCAAAATATTAGTATTTAATTATTTTTTCGATGAAAATTGATGTTTCTGTTTCTATTTTTAAAAAGTAAATTCCGTTTGGATAATCTTCAATTGATAATTGATAATTGAAAGTTGATAATTTATGATTTTCTATTGTTCTTCCATTAATTTCAGTAATTTCCAAATTTATAATTTTAAACTTTTCACTATTAACTATTAACTTTCCACTTGTCGGATTTGGGTATAAATTAATTCCGTTTTCAGACAAATCGTAAATTCCAACGTAATCATTTACAGTAACATCAAAACTGCAAGAGTCTGTATTTCCTGCAACGTCAGTAACAGTCCAAACAATTGTTATTGTTGTATCTTCGGGCAGTTGAGCACCGGCAAGGCTTGATGTACTGTTGAAATCGTTTATTACACTTGCAACTCCGCAATTGTCGTCAGTTGCAGTCGGGTCAAATTGTGTTCCTTGAACTGTGTATGTGTGTGTAGCATCGGCATCAACGGTTTGGTTGCCAATGCAGGTAATTGTCGGGTTTGTAACATCATCAATAATAACATTTTGTGTTTGAGTTGATGTGTTTCCGTTGCCGTCGTCGTAAGTCCAAGTTACTACGGTTGTTCCTTGCGTGTTAATTGGCAAAGTAGCGTCGTGAGTTACTGTTACTGTTCCTGCGCAATTGTCGGTAGCAGTAGGTGCAGTTAAAGTAGTTACTTCGCATTCGGCTGTAATATCTACAAGTGTGGCTTCATCAGGAACCGGTGCTGTTACGTCATCAATCACAACATTTTGTGTTTGAGTTGTTGAGTTTCCGTTGTTGTCGTCGTAAGTCCAAGTTATTGTGTAAGTTCCTTGTGCTGTGTATTCTGTCGGGTCGCTTGTTGTTCCTGTTATTGTTCCTGCACAATTATCGGTGGTTGTTGGTGCGGTTGCTGTTGCAGAACATTCTCCTGTTACATCTGCCAAAGTTGGTGTTACGGGTGCGGTAACATCATCTAATACTACTGAAATTGGATTAGAATAATGATAAGCACCAACATCGCCAACACTTGTTTTTGATGCCCTAACTCTATAATAGTATGTATTTTCGGTAGCTAAGCCTGTAACAATTTTGATTGAGTCGGTTCCATTATCATAAGGGTTATATCCACTGACTAAATTATCAAAATTTTCATCAGTTGCAATTTCCAGATAATAATTATCAACAATACCAACATTCGGCTGAACCCAACTAGCAGTAAAACCATCACAAGTTAAATCAGTTGCTTCATTTGGAATTGGAGCAACCATTGCATAACTTTCAACCCATGCAACAGATGGATCCATATTTACAAATGTACCATTATTATTATTTACAGTTAAATCGGGTAAAAAGTCTGTGGGATTTTGTTGGCCACATCTGTAATAAGCAACTAATCCGGTTGAATTTACATTTATCGTATCATACATATTAGCTTTGATTTCAGCTTCTGTCCTTGCTGTATTCCATATTCTTATTTCATCGACAGTAATATCCAGACTACTTTGATAAACATGACGACAAATAATAAAAGGGTTATTTGAATCACAGTGACCGTTTATTCCGGCAGCCTCACCAATCATTTCGCCATCTATATATAAAAATATTTTATTTGCACTTATATCTCTAACTCCTGCAACATGATGCCAGTGATTGTCATCATAAGATTTGCTGGAAGTAACACTAGTTACAACATTACTATTATTTCGCATTACAAAAGTAATAGAACCAGGAATGGATTGATCTGCACCATTTATTGATATCGTTGTATAAGGACTAATGTAATAGTTTGAAAGAATTGTAAGAGACCCATTTGTTGTCATAGCATCTTTTTTAAACCATAATTCCAATGTATGAGGACCTGTACCGAAATGTAAGGTCGGATCATTAGGAATGCTAATACCATCATCAATCCCATCAAAATCAAGTGCATTAAAGATTTCTGTTTTATAAATAGCCCAAACTTCTTGTTCGTTTAATGCTCGGTCATAGATACGAATATCATCAATATCTCCATTAAAAAATTCAGTTTGATTGATTTCATTATAAATTGTTCTTCCGATTTTCAAAGTATCTCCTTGTGTATTCAAATCTTTAGCTTGCGATTCATTTAAAATCCCGTCAATATAAACATCAACTACGCCGCTGGTATAGTTTACAATTAAATGATGCCACTTATTATCAAAATAATATCCGTTGCAAGGGAAATCATTATATTGTCCCACAAAATAAGGAGTTCCCTTATCAGGTGAGCTGCTGCCGTATATAAGAATTCCAAAACGTTGAGTTGTCGTAAAAGTACCATAATTAAATATAGTACCAAATACTGAGGAATTTGTATTTATAAAATCAAGAGAATTTATTTTGAACCAAACAGAAAAAGCTCTATCGCTATTGCCTTGCGGTAAAAGTGAATTTTCAAAAGAAATTGTATCATCAATAAAACTATAAGCATTATCCGGATTTCCAAATCTGTCTGCGGTTAATACTGCACCGGTTACTACACCATTAGCCCCTAATCCGCTTTCATCGTTTGCATTTCCGTTGAAAGGATAATAAGCAATTAAACCATCTTCTAAATTAACCTGTGCTTTAATTGTCAAGCCAAAGCATAAAGCAACTAAAAATAATAGTACTCTTTTCATTTTTAATTAAATTTAGAATTAATATTTATTTTTTTAGAATTAATATATAAAGTTTCGCACTTGAATTAAATAGTTGAATTTCAGATCATTATGTTTATATTTTGATATCACAAAGTTGTACAGAGTTGTAAAGTCATTTGTGATGCTATGTGATTAAAATATTTTCTGATAAAATTATTTCCATACATTTTTTGTAATTATTAACTTTTTGATAATCAATATTTTTAAGTTTTGTAAATATCTGTTATATCACATATTAGATTTAATGCGAATTAACTAAAAGAATTTGTGTTTTTTTAAAAAAAGATACGTAATAGCTTTTTTTTGATACGAATAGAAAATAATTGTAAAATTTACAATAAAATAGAAAAAAAATATCAATTTTCTATAATAAATTTGGTATGCATTCGATAGAAGTTTTAATCTGAATTATTAACCTACACATTAAATCAGGGAGTTATTAATACCTAACTTTAATTGAAAATTTCACACTACAATCTCAAATTACTGATATTC
>DYKL01000300.1 GCA_020722645.1 Acetofilamentum sp.
AATGTAAATTATTAATTAAATGTAGAATGTAACGAAATTTTAAACGTTAATAAAATTATAATCAGAAAATTAGCCTGAATTATTCATAAAAATTATAAAAATTTCTATGAATGCGGGTTGAATAGTGGGTTGCAATTCAGGAAACCCCGATTTAGAATAACTCAAATTTGGGTGTTTGCAAAACCCCAAATTTGCTAGTTATTCTTAATCGTCAGTATTATTTATGAATAATGCGGGTTAGTATCAAAATTAAGGAATATATCATTTTTTTACAATAAAATTATTCCATCTTAATTTTGCGGAAAAGGACATTTTTTAATTCAGTTTTTTTCTTTAAACCAATCAACACTGTTAATTTCAGAAACTTATGAATTATAGTTAATATCTTTATTTCTTATAAATTTCAAAAAAACTATTTTTGTAAAAAAAAAGAATATTTCAATAACAATAATTATGAAAATATTAAAAATCAAATTTAGAAACATACATTCTTTAAAAGACGACAATACAATAGATTTTACAACTTCGCCTTTGTCTGATACAGGCATTTTTGCAATTGTAGGACCAACCGGTGCAGGTAAATCAACTATTTTAGATGTGATTATGCTTGCTTTGTTCGGACAAATGCCCCGATTAGACGATAAAATTTCAAAAGACAATATCGAAAAATTCGGCACTGTAATCACACGCAGCACTAACGAAGCTTTTGCAGAGGTTGAATATTCTACAAATAATAAAAAATACCGCTCAAAATGGTCGATTCGCCGAAACCGAAATGGTAATCTGAACGATTATGTTATGGAAGTGGCTGACATTACAGAAAGCAACGAAGGTAAGCTAATTGAAACATACAAAAGCCGTGTTCCGGAAGTTAATGAAAAAATTATCGGCTTGAATTACGAACAGTTCCTCAAATCTATAATTCTGGCACAAGGCAGTTTTTCAAGATTTATGAAAGCAAAGCCCGAAGAACGTACCGAAATGCTCGAAAAAATTACCGGAACCGAAATTTATCGGCAAATCGGCAAAAAAGCTTATGATGTGGCTAAAAGATTTGAAGATATTTATTATGATCATAAATCTGATTTAGAAAAATTTGAAATTCTGAACGATGATAAAATCAATGAATTGACAAACTCTAAAAACGAACTTGAAAATGTTATAAAAAAATATAACAACGAACAAAAAGCTACCAACGAAAAAATTAAAGTAAAACAGAATATTGATAAGCTGCAAAAGCAGATACAAGAATTGGTTAATAAACAAAATACGAATGAAAAGGAAATATCAGATTTTGAACCTTTGAACCAAAAATTACAACTTCATAACAAACTGATAGTTATAAAATCGGACCTGCTGGAACATCAAAACATTAAAAAAAATATTGCTGATTTAAAATTGAAGTTGGAAAAAAGTATTCTGAAACAACAGGATTTAAGCAAAAATTTTGAAATAATTAACCATAAAATCAGAGAATCTGAACTATCAGCCACTCAAACAAAGCAGGAATTTGAACTCTGTAAACCTTTTATCGAAAAAAGTCGAATTTTGCTGAAAGATGTCGAAATTGTCGAAAATGAACATAAAATAATTATCAAAAATTTTGAACAATTGACAAAAGAGTTTGAGCTGATAAATAAACAAAAACAAGAATTATCATCAAAATTAACAACTCTCGAAAACGACAAAGTAAATGTATCGGAATGGTTAGAAAATAACAAAAAATTATCAGATTTACAAAATGATTACATAGTAATAGAAGAAGCACTAAATAATTATGCAGATAATCAATCTAAAGCCGATAAATCAATAAAAAACAGTACTTTTTCCGAGCAATTCCGGTCTATTAAATGGACTGATTATCAAAAAGTTGTGTCAAAAATAAAAGAAGTAATAAACACAAAACTTGCTGAATTATCAAAAGAAAATATATCATCAGAAAACATACAGGAATTAAAGTCGAACTATGATAAAATATTATCACAATTACCTTTAGTCGAAAAACAAATAGAATTAAGCGTCAATTATAGCGGTTTTGACAAAAAACAGAAAGAATTAAACGATACAATTAAAAAAATCAGCGAAGAACTTTCAGAATTACAGAAGCTATCAGATAAAACAACAAATCAGATAGAGTTAAGTGCAAAACTAATCGAAGAATTGAAAATTAAATACGAACGTGAGCAATTTGAAGCTAAATACGAACAAGACAGACAAAAATTACAGGAAAACGAACCTTGTCCTTTGTGCGGTTCGGTTCATCACCCTTTTGTTGCACAAAATTACAAACAAAACATTGATAAAACTAAGCAACAACTCAAAGAAAATGAGCAATTTAAAGCAAAACTTGAAAAAGAACTTACCACTTATGTTTCAAAAATCAGCGAAAAAAATTCTTACTTAAATTCAAACCAAAATATTTTAAAAGAGATTGTTAATCAGATTGAAACAATAAAAAAACAATTTGACGATAATAATAAAAAAACCGGACAAAATTTTGAAATAAATCAAAAAGAAAAAATCGACGAATATTATAAAAAAATATCACAATCTCAAAATCAAACCTTGCAAAAAATTCAAACTATTGAGAACATCGAAAAATATAAAAATCAACTGTCTGAAATTCAAAATTTGTCCGACAAAATTGATAATGTTTTAGAATTTTACACAAAAGCCAAAAGTTTACTTCAAAAGTATAAAGATTTTTACCCCGCAAATACAAAACCTGAAGATATACTAAAAAAATTGAAAATTCAATCGGATTTGTTTTATGCTAATAATCAGCAAATTACACAAATTGAACAGAATATTGTAAATACAAATAATCTGCTTTCTGAAAAAAATGAACAGATTGAACAAAAATCATCAAAAATAAAGGCAGATAAAGAAAATATCGAAAATGTCAAACTCAAAATTCAGAACTTAAAATCCGAAATTCTGCATATTTCAACTGAAAATCTTAAAGGTAAATCAGCCGATGAAACTGAAAAATATTTCAATCTTTTTATTGAAGATTTAACAAAAAAAATCAATGATTCACAAAATACAAAAACTAAACTTGAAACTCAAATAACTGAAAATAAGCATATTATTGAAGATTTTAAACTACAAATATCAAATTATGAAGCAGATTTTTTGCAAAAAGACAATATTTTAGCTTCCAAACTCGAAACTTTTGCTCTAAAATCCATAGATGAAGCATTTTCGGGCTTACTCGAAGAAAACGAAGCCAAAAAACTTGAAAATAAAAAACAGGAACTTGCAAATCAAAAACTGCTGATTAACAAAACTTTGAACGACACCAGAACCGAATACGAATTAGAAATCGAAAAAGATGATAAAAATATATCACTTGAAACTTTATTAAACAGCTATGAAATTGCCGAAAACGCTAAAAATCAGGCAAACAGAGAAATCGGCAGCATAATTACTACTCTGAAAAATAATGACGAACAAAAACTCAAATTTTCGGAATTGCAGAAAACTATCCAAAAAGCCGAAAAAGACTATTTACGTTGGAATGCACTTAAAAACCTTATCGGAAGTGCAACAGGTAAAGTTTTTGCTGAAATAGCCCAACAATTTACACTGACAGAGTTAATTACTCTGGCAAATGTACATCTTAAAAATTTTTCAAATCGCTACATATTAGACAAAACAGGCGATACAAAAAACAATCTTTTTGTTTATGACACTTATATGGGAATGTCAAAACGTTCGGTTCATACACTTTCGGGCGGCGAAACTTTTTTAGTCAGTTTGTCTATGGCACTTGCCTTGTCTGATTTAGCAAGCCGCAAAACTAAAATTGAATCCCTTTTTATTGACGAAGGTTTTGGCTCTCTTGATGAACAGACCTTGGACAATGCTCTGATAAATCTCGAAAAGCTGCACACAAACTATAACCGTACAATCGGAATAATTTCGCACATTCCTGAAATCAAAGAACGAATCAGCTCAAAAGTTACAATCACTAAGCAAAACAATGGATACAGCACTTTGAATATAGAATGATTTTTTTTATCAATTTTTTTTGATGCTGGTTTTTCTAAATTTTATTGAAACAACTTGTAAATTGCAAAAACAAATTGATTTATAGTACAAATTGAAATTACTTAAAAACATTTTTAGGCATAAAATATTTAAAAAAAATAATTTTAATTTTTTAACTTAAAATTATATTTTTAAATTTGACAAAATTTAATATTTAAAATGTTTTAAAATATCGTTGTGTGATAACAATTATTGAGTCCGGTATAAAAACTCCCTCTTTTTTTAAGCTCGTATAAATG
>DYKL01000301.1 GCA_020722645.1 Acetofilamentum sp.
TAAAATATTAATTTTTCCCTTGACAAAAAATTGAAATTTTTTTACAATTGTAATAATTACAAAATTAAAAAAATTACAGAGAGGAAAAATTAAAAAATTTGCAAAAAATAGGACAGGAATTAATTCAACACGGTATAAAACCTTCTTTGATAAGAATAAAAGTATACGATTATTTAAAAAAGGACAAAGATCATCCTGATGCAGAAAAAATATTTACTGCTTTAAGAAAAGAAATCCCAACATTATCTTTGACAAGTGTTTATAATGCATTGAAAGTTCTTACAAAGAATAAATTAATAAGAGAAATTATGATAGAAGAGGATGAAATAAGATACGATGGTTTTATAGAACAACATGCACATTTTAAATGTATTAAATGTAAAAAAATATTTGATGTAAATTTAAAGTATAAAAATTATTTAAAATTTGATGAATTAAAAAAGGCAAAAATACTTGACGAACATATATATTTTATAGGAATTTGCGAAAACTGTCTTAATAAGGAGATAGTAGAACATGATAGAAAAAATAAAAGATGATGTTTTTTATGTTGGTGCTTTACATTCGGATAGAAGATTGTTTGATGAATTGATACCCCTGCCAGATGGGACAAGTTATAATGCGTATATTGTAAAGGGCAGAGAAAAAACTGCATTAATTGATGCTGTTGATCCTGCAACAATAAATCAATTATCTTCTAATCTTAAAAAGTTAAATATAAAAAAAATAGATTATATAATTGCAAACCATGCTGAACAGGACCATTCTGGTGGCATTCTTTATGTATTAAAAGAATATCCAGAAGCAAAAGTGGTTACAAATGAAAAATGTAAATCAATGCTTCAGGATTTACTTTCAATACCAGAAGAAAAGTTTATAACTATAAAAGAAAGCGAAAAACTTGAACTCGGTGGGAAGACACTTCAATTTTTTATGATACCCTGGGTTCACTGGCCTGAAACAATGGCAACATATTTAATAGAAGATAAAACATTATTCCCGTGTGATTTTTTTGGTTCCCATACAGCAACAACCAGTATTTTTGATAGTGAACATTTTTATTTGCCTGCAAAAAGGTATTATGCTGAAATTATGTCACCTTTCAGAAGCAATGTTAGAAATAACCTTGAAAAGGTAAAGAAGTTAGATATTGAAATAATAGCGCCATCCCATGGCATAATTTATAAAAATCCCGAGTTAATAATTAATGCTTATAATGACTGGGCATCTGATAACGTTAAAAATGAAGTAATAATTGCTTTTGTTTCAATGCATGATTCAACAAAAGCAATGGCTGAATATTTACGCGAAGCTATTGTGGAACGTGGTATTGATGTTCATTATTTTAATCTTACAGTTACAGATATTGGAGAATTAGCAATGACTTTACTAGATGCTGCTACTGTAGTTCTCGGTGCTCCGACAGTCCTTGCTGGTATTCATCCAGTCGGTGCTTATGTCGCTTATCTTGCAAATGCTCTTAGACCAAAAACAAAATTCGTATCGCTCATCACATCCTATGGATGGGGAGAAAAAGCAAGTGAAATTGTAAAAAATATTTTTACTAATTTTAAAGGCGAGTTTTTAACGCCTGTTATTTCAAAAGGATATCCAAAAGAAATAAATTTCAGAGAACTTGACCGCCTTGCAGACGATATTTTAAATAAACACAAAGAAATAAAATTATTATAATTATAATAATGCAGAGACGGAGTTCCATCCCTGTATCAGGATGCAGTTTCATCCGTGTCTTAAAAAAGATATAGACATGGACAAAGTCCTGTTTATACAAAAGATTTTTAAAATTAAGGAGGTGTTTTATGGCTTTAAAGACAGGAATTTACAAATGCATGGTATGTGGTAATGTTGTTGAAGTTGCTGTAAATGGTGCTGGCACTCTTGTATGCTGTGGACAGGACATGAAACTTATGGATGAAAAAACAAAAGAAGGAGCAGGAGAAAAGCATCTACCGGTTGCAGAAGAAGTTGCAGAGGGAATTTTAGTAAAAGTTGGTTCGGTTCCACATCCAATGGATCCAGATCACTGGATACAGTTTATTGAGGTTTTTACAAAAGATGGTTATATTTTAAGAAAGGATTTAAATCCAGGGGATAAGCCAGAGGCAGTTTTTAATGTAAAAAAATCAAATGTAAGTTTAGTAAGGGAGTTTTGTAACAAACATGGTTTATGGTCAACCACTTTAAACTGAAAATTGATTAATAAAGGAGGCAAAAATATGGCAAGTATAAAAGGAACAAAGACAGAAAAAAATTTATTAGCGTCATTTGCTGGTGAATCGCAGGCAAGAAACAGGTATACTTTTTTTGCATCTGTTGCAAAAAAAGAAGGATATGAGCAGATTGCAGCAATTTTTTTAGAAACAGCGGATAATGAAAAGGAGCATGCGAAAAGATTTTTTAAATTTTTAGAAGGCGGCGTGGTTGAAATTACAGCATCTTATCCTGCCGGAGTCATTGGAACAACGCTTGAAAATTTAAAAGCAGCAGCTGCTGGAGAAAATGAAGAACATACAAAATTATATCCAGAGGCAGCAAAAATAGCAGAGGAAGAAGGGTTTTCAGAAATTGCTGCTACGTTTCGTTATATAGCAAAAGTAGAAGCAGAACATGAAAAAAGGTATTTAAAACTTGCAGCAAATTTTGAAAAAGGAGAGGTTTTCAGAAAAGAAAAAGTGGTGCGTTGGAAATGCAGAAATTGTGGTTATGTGCATGAAGGCAAGGAGCCGCCGGAGAAATGCCCTTCATGTCTACATCCTAAAGCATATTTTGAAATAAAAGAAGAAAATTATTAAAAAAGATTTAAGGCAGGCATAGAACGTTCCCGCCTGCCTTAATTATCAAAAGGTTATAATGAAAAACAAATTAACACCTGATAATCCTGAACTAATAATTATTGCAACAGGTTCAGAAGTTTATTTGTAATAGTTCAGCCACTAGGAGTCCATTTGTAAAAGTTCAGATATTGGTAGAAAACTCTTGAAGGTGTCATTGCGAGGAAGCCGAAAGAAAAGTATAGAAAGGAAATTAAAGGTATCTGAGGCTGACGAAGCAATCTTGCAGTTGAAAAGCGGAAGAAAACAAAGCGAGAAGGCGTCCGGTATAAAAGCAAGATTGCTTTGTCAGGCTCATTAAACGAGGGAATAGAAGTCAGAAGTTATCATTCGCCTGACTTCGCAATGACAGAATAAAAATTTATTTATAGACTAATTTTACTCTACCAGTGGCTAAATTGTTACGAATCTGTTGCTCTTGAATGTTTATATGGTAATCATACAATTTTTTAGGATAAGGATGGAGTGGAAAATACTTGAGCCGCTTATAAATAAATTAAAAAAATGTTCATTGGAGGAGAAAAATAATATGCTTAAAATTTATTCGCCAGGAAGCAAGGGACCGGTAAAATTACAGGATTTTATCGGAAATATACAGTAAATATGGATATAAAAGAATATAAAGATTTATATTCATTAAGCGTTGATGCTTCAAATTTTATAGTAAATCTTATAAAAAAAATAATAAATAAACAGGGATATTTTACAATTGCACTTTCAGGTGGAAATTCCCCGCGACTTATATATTCAATGCTGTCTGAAAATAAGAATATAAGCAAAATTAACTGGGAAAAAGTAATTTTTTTCTGGGGAGATGAGCGTTATTTACCTCATACCAGTTCAGAATCAAATTATAAAATGGCTTACGATACTTTAATAAGCAGGATTGCAATTACACCGGAACATATTTTTAGAATACCAACAGAAGTTTATCCTCCGGAAGATGCAGCCTTATTATACGAAAAAATAATGAGAAAAGTATTCATGAAATTGGGAGCAATAGATTTAAAAAAACAACTTCCTGTTTTTGATCTTGTTATTTTAGGGGTTGGCAGGGACGGACATACGGCATCGCTCTTTCCCGGGCATAAGGCAGTAAATGAACAGGAAAGATGGGTCATGCATATTAAAGCACATAAAAATGTTACGTTACACGACAGGATCACTATTACTTTGCCGGTTATTAATAATGCAAAAAATGTAATGTTTGTAATTTCCGGCGAAGGAAAAGGGAAAATTATAAGGGATATTCTGGAAGAAAAAAGGACCGGCAAAGTCTATCCTGCTTCTATGATAAAACTCTATGACGGTCAGTCAGTTTGGTTTATAGATAAAAACATTTATTAAATTTACTTTATATGCGAGCATTATTGAAAAAAGTATGCAAATATTGTAGTAGTTTAGCATCCAGGAGTAATCTTGTAAAAG
>DYKL01000302.1 GCA_020722645.1 Acetofilamentum sp.
AATCAGCAGCAAAGCCCTGTAAATCCACGCTTTTTAAAAGTAAGTTCCGTTAGAAATATCTTGCTTGAATTGAAAATAACTGAAGTTTCGCACTTGAATTAAATAGTTGAATTTAAAACTATTAACCCGCATTATTCATAAATAATGCCGACGATTAAGAATAACTAGCAAATTTGGGGTTTTGCAAACACCCAAATTTGAGTTATTCTAAATCGGGGTTTCCTGAATTGCAACCCGCTAATCAACTCGCATTCATAAAAATTTTAATAATTTTTATGAATAATTCAGGTTAAGTTTATATTTTGATACCACAATGTTGTACAGAGTTATAAAGTCCTTTGTGATACTATGTGATTAAAATATTTTCTGATAAAATTGTTTCCATACATTTTTTGTAATTTTTAAATTATTGATAATCAACATTTTAATTTATTTTTATTTTTGTAAATATCTGTTATATAGTATATTAGGTTTAATACGAAACTTCAGTATTTTATTTTTTAATTTAAGTATGTTTATTTTTGATTTTATTATCTTTGTGCAAACAAATTAATTAAAAAACTATGGATATGAAAAAAATATTTGTTTCATTTTTATTGCTATTGTTTTGTTTAACATCTTTCTCACAGTTGTCTGTCAAACAGCATCAGGCAAATTATATCTTTGGCTTTGCAAGATTGATGAAGTGGACTGAATATAAAGATAATCAGGTTATTGTTAATGTAATCGGAGAATCATTAGTACTTGATTATTTGAATCAGCTGGCATATAAAAATCAAGTATCCGGACGCAAATTGCTTGCTAAACAGTCTAATTTTGACAATGCAACTGACTGTAATATTTTGTTTGTTACAACTGCAAATTCTTATCTTGTTCCGGCTTTGTCTCAAAAATGTGCTAATACAAGCGTTTTGATTATCACTGAAGAAGAAGGTCTGACAAACGAAGGTGCAGACATTTCTTTTGATTATAAAAAGATAAGCACAGGTGATTCTACTTTGAGTTACACATATAATTTCAATTCAATAAATCAAAAAAGAATAGCTGTTGCCGTTGAGTTTTTTGGTTATGGATTGATTCAGTAATTTTTTTATCAGATTTTGTAAATTCTTTATATGGTTAACTGATTAAACCGTAACTTTTCCTATAAATACGTAATAGAGGCTTTAATTTGCAACAATATCAGTAAACATAACAAAAATAAACAAGCATTAAACATTACGTATATACGTAATATTTAATTTTAACTCAAAAAATTAAGTCATTAAAAATCAATTATGTAAAAATAATTACGTAAAAAATAGAAAAGTTATGGATTAAAAATAAAACAATTACAATTATTCGTAATACTCTATATTATATTCGTAGATATATATCAGTTTATCTCCTTTATATTCTAATATTTGGGTGCAGTTATTGTTTTTATCGTATTCATATTTGTAAAAAATTGCCGTAAAAACCCCTCTTTCGATGTTCTTTTCAGTTAGGATATTGTTTTCATTGTAGATATAGGTGTATTTTTCTTTTAATTCTCCCTGACTTCCGGTGATTGTTTTTTCTGATATATTTCCTGAAATACTATATTCAAATTTTTCTTTTGTAATTATTTTGTTTTTTGAGTCAATTTCCTCTATTTCTTTCAGAATTTTGTCTTCGTACAAATATTTTTTTTCTGTTTTTTCATTAAACTCGAATTTGTTATCTGTTACTACAACTAAAAGTCCTTCATCATTATATTTATACTGAATTTTTTCAATCAATTCATTATCTTCAAATATCATTTTTTCTGACAAAAAATTTAAGTCATTATAGTTATAGATTATTTCGTAATATAGTTCGTCAGATATACTCCATTTTTCATTTATTAATATCCCCCTTTCATCATAAATAAATTCTTTTTTTTCGGTAAGCTGTTCATTCTGAAAAATTTTAATCAATGATAGTTTCTGGTTTTCATCGTATTCATAAATAAATTCCTGATAAACAGTTCCGTCAGAATTAATTCGTTGCAATTTCGAGTAATTTCCGTTTTCATCAAACCAAATTTTTTCATCTTTTGTCCATGATTCAACTCTAAGGTGTTTTTCATATTTACCGTTTACCATTTTAGTTGTATAAGATTTTTCCTCATAAATTTTTACTTTACCATTCAGATTTTTGTTTGATAAATTGTAGCTTATCTGAGAAATTGAAAATAAAGGAATTGTAAGAAAAATAAGAATGGCGGTTTTAATTTTAAATGTTTTCATTTGTTGCGGTTTTAGTTTTTGTATTAAAAGCAAATATTATACTAAATTACGAAAAAATAATCAAAAAATATAAAAAGAAGTGTAAAGTTGAGTCTCTTTTTAATAAATTTGCAAAATAAATTTGAAATTTTGAAATCTTTGGTTGGATATATTAACAAACTGATAAGTAAAGGCGAAAATCAAACATTAGATTTTAAGTTTGAAATTTCAAATGCCCGAAAAATTGCCAAAACATTAGCATCTTTTGCAAATACTGACGGAGGAATTTTGTTGGTTGGAGTAAAAGATAATGGTGCTATTGCCGGAATCAGAAGCGAAGAGGAAATTTTTATGATTGACGCCGCTGCAAAGATGTATTGCCGTCCAGAAATAAAATTTGAAGCAAAAATGTGGAATGTAGATGGCAAACAAGTTCTTGAAATTATTATTCCGCAAAGCAATAAAAAGTATCACAAGGCATTAGATGATGACAATAAATGGAAAACTTATATCAGAAAACAAGACCAAAATCTTCTTGCTCCTGAAATTCTGATCAGATTTTACAAAGAAAAAGAAAAAAAAATAATAAAAATAAATTATTCAAGAAAAGAAGAATTGTTGTTTGATTTGTTAAGAGATTATGGTGAGATTACACAAAAAAAATTCAGTGATTTGGCACAAATAAATTTAAAACAAGCTGAAAAAATACTTGTTGATTTTCTTATTCTTGATATTATTGAAATTTCAATAAATGAGAAAGATATAACTTTTAGTTTTAAAAAAAATCAAATAAAATAAAGATGTTTTTAATTGATCAATAGTTCGGCATATTTCATAGTAATTTGTTAATATTCAGCGAATTATGTTTATGCGAGTAACAAATTGGTAAATAGTTGAAAATCAATAATTTGTTAATTTGCTAATTGAAAAATTAACGAATTATTGATTGATACAATAGAAATATTTTAAAATCAATTGAAAAAACATTTGGACATATTTTAAAAAAATACTTTTTTTGCTTAAGTAAAAAAACACAAAACCATTTAGTAAACAAATGAAAAACAGCAGTTTAGTCTCTATAACCGATTATTCGGTTGATGATATTTTGGAAATTTTGGAATATGCCGAATTTTTTGAAAATAATCCCAGACCTGATTTAATAGTCGATAAAGTTGCCGCAACATTGTTTTTTGAGCCATCAACAAGAACACGTCTGAGTTTTGAAACAGCTATCCAGCGATTGGGAGGCAGAGTAATAGGGTTTACAGATGCCGGAACATCAAGTGTTAGCAAAGGTGAATCGTTAAAAGACACTATCTTGACAGTTGCAAATTATACGGATTTTATAGTAATGAGGCATCCTATTGAAGGAAGTGCCAGATATGCAAGTGAAATTTCTCAGGTTCCGATTATAAATGCAGGAGACGGAGCTAATCAGCACCCTACTCAAACACTATTGGATTTATATTCAATTCACAAAACTCAAAAAACACTCGAAAATCTAAATTTTGTAATGGTTGGCGATTTAAAATACGGAAGGACCATACACTCGCTTGTTCACGCACTTGCTCATTTTAATCCCACTTTTCATTTTGTTGCACACGATTTGTTGCAGATACCTAATGAATATAAATTATTCCTTGAAAATCAAAAGATTAAATTTTATTTGTATTCAAGTCTTGAAAATGTAATCAAAGATGCTGATATTATTTATATGACAAGAGTTCAAAAGGAACGTTTTTCTGATTTAATGGAATATGAAAAAACAAAAGATGCTTACATTTTGAAAAAAAATATGCTTAATAACATAAAACCTAACATGAGGATTATGCACCCATTGCCAAGAGTTAATGAAATTTCTACGGATATTGACGATACTTTGCAGGCATACTACTTTCAACAAGCTAAAAACGGAGTTTATACAAGACAATCTATTATTAAAAAAGTTTTAGGTTTAAATGTAAATTAAATTACGCTCTATTACGCAATATTAAGATGCTGATATAAATATAGTCCGTAGGACTAAAATAATGATAAC
>DYKL01000303.1 GCA_020722645.1 Acetofilamentum sp.
GAATGTTGAATGATGAATTTTGAATGTTGAATGATGAATTTTGAATTTTGAATGTTGAATGTTGAATGATGAATTTTGAATTTTGAATGTTGAATGTTGAATTTTGAATGTTGAATTTTGAATGTCGAATTTTGAATTTTGAATGTTGAATGCACATTGAACTATGCACATTGAACTATGCACAATGCACTATGCACATTGAACTATGCACACTGAACTATGCACAATGCACTATGCACATTGAACTATGCACAATGCACTATGCACATTGAACTATGCACATTGAACTATGCACAATGCACTATGCACATTGAACTATGCACATTGAACTATGCACAATAAACTATGCACATTGAACTATGCACAATAAACTATGCACATTGAACTATGCACAATGCACTTTACAAACTTTACAAACTTTATAACTTACATATATGAGTCAAAAATTTCATTTTATCTGCCGCAAATGCGGAGAACGTATCGAAGGATTTGAACAATGGTTCGGAAATCAGCAAAAATGCCCCAAATGCGGCGATAGTAAGATTAACACAGTATATTCTACCGATAAAAACAAATTAAGAGAATTGCTCGAAACCAATGTTAAACCGGACAGTTTATGGCATTATTTCGATTTTTTGCCATTGAATGACAGAAAAAACATTGTTTCTGATGGCGAAGGTGCTTCTCCTATTGAGCGTTGGGAATTTTTAGAAAAATATGCCAAAGATAAATACGGTATCAACAACAAAGTTTTTATTAGCAGAAATGATTACAGTCCTGCTACCGGTACTTTCAAGGATAAAGGCGGAACATTAGCTGCAAGCGTTCTTAAAGAAAACGGAATTAAGGAATATGTTGTTGTAAGCACCGGAAACACAGCAAATTCATTTGCTCAATATCTTGCAAAAGCCGGAATTTCAGCTACTGTTTTTATGCCTCAAGATGCCGAAAGAGAAAACTTTGTTCATATCGGCTCAATGGGTCAAAAAGTTTATATTGTAAAAGGTGATTATGCTTTTGCGAAAAAAGTAGCTGCTGATTATGCAAAAAACAACAAAATTCTTATAACATTGGGAAATTTAGACCCATTACGTTTAGAGGCAAAAAAAACAAGCACTTTTGAAATAATCAGACAACTCAAAAAAATGCCTGATGTTTATATTCAAGCTGTCAGCGGAGGCACAGCTCCTTTGGCGGTAGAAAAAGCATTTGCTGATTTTGAAGAAACAGGTATTCTTGGTAAAATGCCCAGAATGCTGTTTGCACAAGGCAGTTATTGCGACCCGCAAGTTGTTGCATGGAAAAAAGCTGTTGCAAACAACTTTCCCGAAGGTTGGGAATTCGATTACCCTATTTTTGAAAATCCTAAAACTCTTGTACCTACAATAGCAACCGGAAATCCTGGTTTATTTCCGTTTTTGGGCAAATTAGTTAAACGTACAAACGGAGATTATTTTTCAATCAGAGAGGAATCAGCAGTGGATATGGGACGTTTGGTAGCTTATGAAAAAGCCGTAAAAATAGGTCCTGCCTCTGCAATTGGAATTCTTGGCTATTTTGAAGCCCTAAAACACAATGCAATCAAAGACGGCGAAAGTATTTTTATCAATATGGGCGAAGGTGTAAGACGCTCTCTGTCTTTTGTTCAGGAACTTTCATATACAATCGAAGAAATAACAAGTGCAGACGAAGCAAAACGTTTTAACAGAGAAAAATACAGAGATTTTGTTTGGAAACCGTTTATTTAAAAGAATTACGAATTTCGAATAATGAATTTTGAATTTTGAACTATTAATAATGAATGTTGAATATTGAATATTGAATTATTAATACTGAATTTCGAATAATGAATAATGAATTTTGAATACTAAATTGTTCTATTCTGAATCATTAAGATATATAAAAAATAGTCCGTAGGACTAAAATATTGGTAATCACGAGTTTTAACTCGTGAAAGAAATAAAAAAAAAATCGTTACAAGCAAAAATGTTAATTTTTAGTTAAAAGTAGAATGTAACGAAATTTTAAATGTTAATAACGTTATTCTTTAATCTGGAAATTAGTGTTTTAAGTTATCACAATATCACGGAATAAAACATACTAAATTTTGAATGATGAATGTTGAATGCTGAATGCTGAATACTAAATTGTCCTATTCTGAATCATTAAGATATATAAAAAATAGTCCGTAGGACTAAAATATTGGTAATCACGAGTTTTAACTCGTGAAAGAAATAAAAAAAAAATCGTTACAAGCAAAAATGTTAATTTTTAGTTAAAAGTAGAATGTAACGAAATTTTAAATGTTAATAACATTATTCTTTAATCTGGAAATTAGTGTTTTAACCCGCATTATTCATAAATAATGCTGACGATTAAGTACAACTAACAAATTTGTTTGTTTTTCAAACAACCAAATTTGAGCTGTTCTAAATCGGGGTTTCCTGAATTGCAACCCGCTAATCAACCCGCATTCATAAAAATTTTTACAATTTTTATGAATAATTCAGGCTAATAATTATTATTAAATTTATTTAAAGCTTGTCTTGTAGTCTGATTTTAAGGTTATTAATCAATGCAAGACAAGTTTTTTATTTACAAAACCCAATTAGAAAACCTAAATATCAAGTATTTACAATAACTAAAATTAGAATTAAATATTTAATATTTGTTTAGAAAAAGCATTTGCTCAAGATTTAAAATATACTCTATCTTTGTAAAATGAAACAAAGAAATTAAACCAACTATGAAGTTTAAATATTTTATAATCTATATCAGCTTGATATTTAGCATTTTAGCCTGTAACAATTATGGCAAACCTCAAAGCGGTATTTTAAATTTTTCGTCTGATACTGTTTTTTTTGATACAATTTTCACTCAAGTAGGCTCAACAACAAAAAAATTCAAGGTTTATAATGCTACTTCCGAACCACTTTTGATTGATAACATAATACTTTCCGGTGGGAACAACTCCAAATTCCGTTTGAATATAGACGGATACGAACAAAATTCTGTCGAAGACATAAAAATTGATGCCGAGGACAGCATCTATATTTTCGTTGAAGTTACGATTGATCCTGCAAAAGACGATATAGTTGAACAAGATTCGTTGATTTTTGTGAGCGGCGATAATACTCAAAAAATCCTGCTCCTTGCAGTTGGTAAAGATGTAAATCTTATTAAAGGCAAAATGGTGAACACACAAACCTGGACATCAGAAAAACCTTATTTGATATATAATTCCGTGATGGTTGATACACTTCAGACTCTCACAATAGATGCAGGAGTTGAAGTTTATTCTCATCGAAATTCATACATTTTTGTAAAAGGCAGTTTAATAGCAAATGGTACAAAAGAATCACCCATATATTTCAGAGGCGACAGAATTGATGACCCTTGGTATGAAAACAAACCCGGACAATGGGGAGGAATTTATTTTATGCAAGGCAGTTTTGGTAATTATCTGAATTATATTCAATTAAAAGAAGGATTTTACGGCATTGCTGTCGATTCTTCGATAAATATTAACGAACCAACCGTTTTTATAAATAATTCGATAATTCAACATTGCTCTTATGCAGGTGTTCTTGGTGTTTATACAAATTTTACCATAATTAACAGCATTATTGCAGATTGCGGTGTTTATAATATTGCACTGTTTATGAGCGGTTTATGCAATTTATTTAATTGTACAATTCAAAATGATTATGCTTATTCACCAAGGAACAGCCCTTCTGTTGCTTTAAAAAATTACTATACCGATGATGAATACGTAAATCATTATACAGGCGATATTTCTGCATATTTTGCAAATTGTATAATTAATGGGAATCAAACAAATGAATTCGTTGCTGATGCTTATGATAGTCAAAGCATTAGCTTGTTGTTTCAAAACTGTTTATTGAAGTTAGATGATTCTACGAATAATTTGAATTCTCCGATTTTTGAAAATTGTGTTTTTAATCCTGATTCACTTTACATTAAACAAGCTGAATTTGATTATCATTTAAGACCTGAGTCGCAAGCAAGAGACAAAGGCAGTGATGATGTTATAAATGCAAATCTGATCTGGCTAAATTACGATATTGACGGTAACGATAGACTTTTTGACAATCAAAGCGATATCGGGGCTTATGAGTTATTAGAATAGGAATGTTAGGGTTCTATGTTTGGAATTTTTCAATTATTATATATACAATAGTTCGGTATATTTTGAAGTAATTCGTTAATATTCAGCAAATTGA
>DYKL01000304.1 GCA_020722645.1 Acetofilamentum sp.
AAAATCGTTACAAGCACAAATGTAAATTATTAATTAAATGTAGAATGTAACGAAAATTTAAACGTTAATAAAATTAAAATCAAAAAATTAGTATCAAAATAAAGTAATATATATTTTTTTTATAAAGATAATTATTCCATCTTAATATTAAGGGAAAGATCAAATACTAATTTTCAAAATATATTTTTTTGAGAAATTATGCGGAAATTTTATGTTTTAATATTATTTTATTTGCTTTCTCATACCATTTTTGCTCAGGATATTGACAGCCTTAAAATTATTTTTAATAATACAAAAAAAACTAATGATTTTATTTGTTTTGACGTTGCTGAAAATATTGTTGATTATTACTCTTTTTTCCTTCCTGATTCTGCTTTGAAATATTGTAACGAAATTATCAGATATGCTGAGAAATTTAACAATATTGAGAAAAAAGTTGAATTTTTAAATACAAAAGGTAAGATTTTCGAGATAAAAGATGACTATTACAATGCTGTCAGCAACTATTTTGAAGCCGTTGAAGCCATTAATTACAAAGAAAATTCAAGATTATATGCTTTATCTTTGATGAATTTGTCAAGTGCTCTTACAGAAATGGGCTTTAATTTAGATTATGCAAAAAAATATTTAATTCAGTCTCAAAAAATATTCAAAAATCTAAATGACGACGAAGGTCAGGCAAAATGTTATTTTATTATCAGTTTTTTGTACGCAAAAGAAAATAATAAAGATTCTTCTTTTTTTAATATAAATAAATCACTAACTTTATGTAATTCCACTCAGAACGAAAAACTGAAAGCTGAAAATTTTTACTACTTTTCAAAAATATATTCAGAAAGTAAAGAATATCTCAAAGCAGCCACTTATATCAAAAAAAGTATATCTTTGAGCCGTCAGACAAAGCAAAAGCCATATTATATGAATATTTTGGCAGATATATACTTGCAAACCGGTTTCTATTCTGCTGCTGAAAACATTTATAACAATACTGAACTTCTGTTTATTGAACATAACAATTACGTATCTCTTTGTGATGTTTACCTTGATTTGTCGAAGTTGTACCTGCTTCAAAAAAACTTTGAACTGGCAATTTCATTCAGTCAGGAAGCCTTGAAAATAGCAAAAGAACTCAATTTATTGCATTTCCAGCAAGAAATATATTATACTTTATCAATGATATATTCTGAAAACCAGAATGTTGATTTGGCGCTTCACAGTTACAAAAAATATTCTCTTTTACGTGATTCTTTGTTCAGCCAAAAGACCCAAAACGAAGCCGAACTTTTGTACAAAAATTATATTATGCAACTGAAATTGCAGGATCAGCAAATTTTGTTCAACCAGAAAGAATATCAGGTTTTAAAAAACAAGCAACAAAAACTTTTAATTTATATCCTCGCTTTTATAGGTATTTCGCTCGTTGTCTTTTTGATTATTCTATACAGGCTTTATATTCAAAGGAAAAGCAACGAAAAAAGATTAAAACAACTTACAGAAATTACTTTGGACGGAATTGTAATTCATGACGGAAACCTTGTTGTAGAGGTTAATGATAAATTTTGCGAAATTTCCGGATATCAAAGAAATGAGATAGTTGGTGAGCATATTTTTAAATTACTTTCAAAAAAATCGCAGGAAGAAGTTTCAAAAAGAGCAAACATAAAAAAAATTCTTTATTATAATCTGGAATTTGTCAAAAAAAACGGGGAAACTTTTATTGGCGAAGTACTTTCAAAACCTATGATTCTAAATTCCAAAAATGTTAAAATAGTTTCAATCAGAGATTTAAGCGAATTAAAAAACATTAAACAAGAATTGCAGGATACAACCGTAAAATTTCAGGCGTTAATTGAAACTTCACCTGACGGTGTTGTAATTACAGATAAAGATGGTGTTATAACATACATTTCTCCTGCTTTTGCCAATATTTTCAATAATAAAAACGGTAATAAAATAATATCAAAAAAATTATCTGATTTTGTTTCACCTTTATATAAAAATAAAGTGGAAACTGACATCAGAAATATTATTAACGGAGATTTTTGGGGAGTTACAGAATATACTTCCGAACAGGAAAACGGTAAAACTATTTACCTCGAATGTAACGGAAATGCTCTTAAAACCACTAATAATAATGTTACAGGTGTGTTTTTTATAGTTCGTGATGTTACCGAAAGAAAACTTAACGAAAATGCATTGATTGAAAGTGAAAGCCGTTTTAAAGGTCTTTTTAACAGTTCAAAAGATGCAATTGTAATTCAAAACAACAAAATGAGAATAGTTGATTTGAATCCTCAGGTTTCTGAATTGTTCGGATATAGTTTCGATGAATTAATTAACACCGATTTCAGAGAATTATTACCAATCAACAACAGAAAAGTAAACCTCAGAAATTACATTAATTCTGATGTACATTTTGAAACTTTCGCATATACAAAGACATCTAAAAAATTATATATTCAAATTTCTGTGTCAGAATTATTTTTTTGCAACGATAATTATTTCTTGCTGACAATCAGAGATTTAAGCCTTTTAAAAATACAGGAGAATAATCTCAGACAAATTGCCGTTAAACTTAAAGCGAGCAATGCTGCAAAAGACAAAATGTTTTCAATTATAGCCCACGATTTACGTGGACCTATAGGCAATTTAAAATCTATGATTGAATACATTGCCGAAAATCCAACTGAATTTGATATAAAAGAGATTATAGAAATTATTTACACACTAAGAGATTCATCTGCCAATACTTATGAATTACTTGAAAATCTTTTGAGTTGGGCAAAATCGCAGCAGGATTTGTTGGAATACAATCCGGATATTTATAATCTGAATGAAATAATCGTTAATTCAATTGAACTTGTTCTTCAAGGTGCAAAAAATAAGAATATTTCTATTGAATTTCATAATGAGGATAATGCCGAAATTATTTGCGATGAAAATATGATAAAAGCAGTTTTCAGAAATTTACTTTCTAACAGTATTAAATTTTCTAATCCTAACAGTAAAATTAATGTTGATTATTCAATTAACGAACAGTGGATAACTGTTAAGATTGAAGACTTTGGTGTTGGTATTGCTCCTGAAAATATTCAAAAAATTTTCGACGATACAAAATATTTTACAACTTACGGAACTAATAACGAAAAAGGCAGCGGTTTAGGTCTGAAACTCTGTAACGAATTCATAAAACGCAACAAAGGGAAAATTTGGGTAGAAAGTGAAATAAACAAAGGTTCGAAATTTTATTTCACTCTTAAAAAATCAAATTAATTTGATTGTACAGACCTTGTGTGAAACTTCTCAATAAATTTTACAAACGGTACAGACCTTGCATGCAACGTCTCTACATACTTTACAAACTCAATCTATGTTAAAAGGTGAAAAAATATTACTAAGAGCAGTTGAACCCGAAGACGCTGAAATTTTGTACAAATGGGAAAACGATTTTGAGATGTGGAAAGTCAGCAACACTCTTAAACCTTTTTCTTTAAATGTGATAAAAAAATATATCGAAACTGAACATCTTGATATTTTTGAAGCTAAACAATTACGTTTAATGATACAAAAAATCGACTCTGAAATCATAGTCGGAATGATTGATTTGTTCGATTTTGACCCTTATCACAGACGTGCAGGTGTCGGAATAATGATTAACAAAATGTATCGTCAAAACGGTTTCGCCGACGAAGCTCTTAAAATTATAATTAAATACTCGTTCAGTTTTTTAAATTTACATCAGTTGTACTGTAATATTGCCGAAAATAATGAAAATAGTCTTAAATTATTCAAAAACAACGGTTTCGAGATAATCGGCTTAAAAAAAGACTGGAACTTCAACGGAAAAGAATTTGAAAATGTCTTTTTACTTCAGCAAATAAATCCTCATAAAAAAATATCAAAAACTTTATAAACCTATCTCAAATATGGAATGTAAAAAAGAAAGCAATTTAAAGTTTTGTAATTGTACATATCAATGCTCAAAAAAAGGAGTTTGTTGCGATTGTATTGCTTATCACCGCAGGAATGGAGAATTGCCGGCTTGTTATTTTCCGGCTGACATTGAGCATGGATACGACAGATCGGTTGATAATTTTATCAGAATTGTAAAAGAACGTGGCACCGGTTTTTTGAAGTAATTCCGTGAAATAAGCCAACTAATAGATAATTATTGTAAAAGCACAATAGATTTTTTTATTTTTTTTTCATGTGTAAATAATTTTGTAAGT
>DYKL01000305.1 GCA_020722645.1 Acetofilamentum sp.
TTAAGTCCATTTTTTAATTTCTTTTTCCAATTCTTCTTGTGTTTTGAATTGTCCTTTTTTATATGCTGACTCAGATTCTTCTAATTTGTTGTTATATTCTTCTATTGTCATCTTTTTTACAGTGTCTTTATCAAAAACATAATCATAAACATCTTTTTCAAATTCTGCAAAAATTTGTTTTCGCTCAATAGGTTTCAACTGACGAAAAATATTGATAAGTTGCTGTTTTTCAAAATTTAACTTTATTTCTAATGTGTCCATTTTAGATTTTTCTACAAAAATACGAAAATTTTTCCTGAAAATTTTAAAAATTTGAAATAAGAAAAGTATAAAATATAGGAAATACTGCTTTTTGGTATTGCGGCAAGTTATAGACTTGCTTTGTTACTGTATTTAAGATTAAAAACAGACTTTAATCCTTAATTTTTTTTCTATTTCGTTCCAGATAAGATTAACATTGTAATTATTGAAATTTTCATCAATACTCATTAACGTTAAATCTTCAAATATTGATGTTGAAATTATCAAACGATCAAAAGGATCTTTGTGGTAAAACGGCAATTTTTCAAGCAAAAAAATATGCTCAGTTTTTATATCAACCAAATTAATTTCATTGGGAATAAAATATTGTAAAGGTTTGGTTATTTTTAGTTTACCGGTATTTATTTTTAATGCCATTTCCCAAATACTTGCTATACTCAGATATATCAAATTAGTTTTGTCGTTCAGAATTTGCAGATTTATTTCTCAGAGGTTCTCGTTTCTTTGGAGATACCATATTAAAGTATGAGTATCTAATAAAATTTTTTTCATAAATAGTCGTTAAATTCTTCGGGTGTTGAATTAAAATCATCTGAAATTGTAATAAAATCTTTGGCTACTCCAAATTTAAAAGGTAATTTTTCTGATTCTTTGATAAAATCAATATTTTTATTTTTATCTGCAAATAAATTCATAAAATCCTGCAGTTTTTCCATAAAAGTTTTATCTTGAAAATATTTTATTTTTTTCTGCAATTCAGATATTTGTTGTTTCATTGACAAATATTCATTTTTAGGTATTTCTATTGTTTCCATATCTTAAAAAGATTATTTCTACAAAAATACGAAAATTTTTACTAAATTATGAAAATTTTGAATGAAAAAAGCCACTCAATTATGAATGGCTGATATTTTTCTAATATGCAAAATTGCCGTCTTGATTGATAAAAACTCCGATGATTATACCGGCGGTGTGCAGGTCTTTTTTGTTTACGAAATATGTATTAATATTTTCTACAACGACAGCAATTGTTCTTGCGGTATTTTCTTACTGTCCAAATATTATGTATCGGGACAAAAATCTGCTTCATTTATCCACCTTATTGTCCCGTCTGCAACTTTTACGGAATTGAATATTTCGATTTTTTTCAACTCAACAAAAATTCCTTTATTCAAATATGGTTTCACATCAAAAATACGCCACTCGCCATTTGTAAATTCCAGTAGCAAATGATAGTTGCTCTGTGGTTTTACTGTTTTAATTCTTGGGTTCATCTTTTTTTTGTTTATTTTAGACCTTCAATTTTAAAAACCTGTTGCCGTTAATTGCCAAATTCCAGTTAGCTAAAAGCTCATCTTTGTGGATTTCTATCCATGCCAAAAGTAATTTTAACTTATTTTTTGGGAAATAACCCTCTAATACTTCGCCCTCCGGTATAGAAACTATAATTTCTTCGTCTTGATATTTTGCGTGTATATGTGGTAAATTTTGTTGTTTATTGTCAAAAAACGCCCCCGTAGTGCAAAAATTTACAGCACTTTCGTATCAATGACGTAAAACTTCTAAAATAGCACTTTAGCATCAAGTTTAGCACTCACGCTTTGCATTATCAAGTGTTGTATGTTAAATGCATTTTATATTTTTCAATCATCTGATTAGCAAATTTTTTATCTGTTAACAATTTTTTGAAAAAATCTTTTTGCTCAATAAAAGACATTTTAATTATTAAGTCATTAAAAATTGAACGAATTTCACGCATAAATAAAACTGCATCAAATTCTTTTGGTTTTTTAATCATTGTTTCCATATTTTAATAATTCTTTTGGACTTCTTATTTCAATAATCGGATAATTAAAGCGTAAATTGACTGAATTGTAACCACGTATTCTGTCAAGATTTACAATATGTTTGAAATTCCAACTTATCAATACATCAGCACGATTGACTGTTGCTATTGCAATGTGTTGAGCATCTGTAAAACTTGTATTTCCAACAACTTTTTCTGATATGTAAGTTTGTGCAAGATCGTAAGCCTCTTGCGTCAATTCAATTTTTTGTAAACAATCTTGTGGTATTTCATTTAACAATTTTTTTACTTTTTCGGGTGCAAATTCAAGTTCACCGATTGTTATATCTGAAACAAATACAATAAAATCTCTGTTTCTTATTCTGTCGAATAATTGAATTGTAACTTCGTCAAATTCTTTGTCGTAGTATCCACCAAAAACAGATGTATCAATATAAATCCGTAATTTCATAATTCAACTTATTTATAGCAAAGATAAGAATTTTTATAATTATCAGACCTTAAAATTTATTTTTTAAACAGATTGTTTTCAAATTGTTTGTTCATTTGTTTTTTTGTACTAAACAAAAAAGTAAATATAAACAATAATCCCATAAAACATTGAAAAAGCAGGCATAACAATCTGTTTTTTTGTTGTTAAAATTTTTTGTTAAATCATTTAATTAGGGTTAGTTCATAATGTTGAAAGCCTGCCCTGTAAGGGTCTATAAAGTATTAGCATTTGATTCAGGCTTTTAGACACTTTCAGGGCAAGCTTCATAAACTTGACATTTTATTAACAGACACTAATTATTTCTACAAATGTACATTTTTTTTCTTAGAATATAAAATTTGCCAGTCTTAAAATTTAACCCTAAGGTTTTTCAGACAGGATTTTATAAATTTTGAATGAAAAAGCCACTCAATTATGAATGGCTGATATTTTTCTAATATGCAAAATTGCCGTCTTGATTGATAAAAACTCCGGTGATTTTAAACAATTTTTAAAGATTTTAAAATGATGTACTGTAAATATAAAATATTCAAAATCAATCAGTTACGTTTAAAATATCAGATATAAAATTAGGTTTTTTACGATTATTGTAAAAGCGTACAATAAATATTTCGTTATCCTTTTCGTTTATCAAATAATACATTGAAACTTGTTTAACAACAACACATCGTCTAATGTCTGCTTTATATTCAGATTTCGGAAAAATTAAGGGCATTTTAGAAATAATTTCTATTGTATTCAGAACAGTTTTCTTAAATTTTATTGCTAAATTTTTGCCCCAATTATCAATCAAATATTCGATAATATCAATAAAATCGTCCTTTGATTTCTCCGACCATTTGACTTTATATTCCACTTCTATAATTCTTTAAACTTTTTATTAACTTCCTGAATTACATTTTGATGTGATAAAACTTTTCCGTTTTTTATATCAGCCAATCCTTCGTCAATTGCAATTTGTTCTGATTTACTTATAGTTGTCCACCAATCGGTTTTAGAATTAAGCAATAAATTTTCAACAGCATCAAGTATATCAACATTATAGATTTGTGCAATAACTGATATTAATTTAATTTTTTTATTTTCAATAATATCAAAATCTTCGTCAGTTTTTAAAATCATATTTATCAAAGTTTTAATTTAACGCAAATATAAAATAATTTCGTAACAATTTCAACATAATTGAGAATATTTTTAATCTTTTCCAACAATCAATATTTCAATGAACAATATTCGGTTTCAAATTTAATTGCTTTATTTCGCAATATTGTGATAATGTAAAATACTAAATTTCAGATTAAAGAATAATGTTATTAACATTTAAAATTTCGTTACATTCTACTTTTTACTAAAAATTAACATTTTTGCTTGTAACGATTTCTTATTTTTATTTATTACACGAGTTAAAACTCGTGATTACCAATATTTTAGTCCTACGGACTATTTTTTATCAATCTTAATATTTCGGGATAAAACAAATTTAATAATTTAACAATCAACTAATTATAGTTAGTTTATAAAGTAACAAGTTTATAAAGTTTGTAAAATTAATTTATTGAAAATTAAAAAAATTTGGAAATTAACACAGTATCTTTCAACATTATAACGGAAGTTCACCGACTAAATTTGGGTCTATTGCAGTAATATCAAGTGA
>DYKL01000306.1 GCA_020722645.1 Acetofilamentum sp.
TATTTAGTCAAGTCTCCTTATAGTTATTCTCCCTTTTTTATTCTATAATTATTTTCACAATTCGTTCAATATTTTCAATTTCTAAATCTGCATACAAAGGTAAACATAAAACCTCATCAGCCATTTTATTTGCAACCGGCAAATTTTCCTTACTTGCAGATTTTAAAGCTCTATAAGTAGAAAAATTACTAATTAAAGGGTAAAAATATTTTCGCGCAAAGATATTATTTTGTTTTAATAAATCGTAAACATCATTTCTTGATTTTCCGAACTTATTTTTATCAATAAATATAGGAAAATAGGAATAATTTTCTTTAATATTTTTGTCAGAATTTATAAATCTTATTCCTTCAACAGTTTTAAATTTTGATTTATATAAATCAACTAATTTTTGTCTTTTCATCCTGTTTTCTTCGTATAAATCTAATTGTAGAAGCCCCATTATTGCACTAACTTCGTTCATTTTGGCATTTATACCGGGGGCAACAACAATTTCTTCTCCTGCAAAGCCAAAGTTTTTCAGATAATCAATGCGTTGCTTTGTTTTTGCATCTTTGCAAATAATTGCTCCGCCTTCAAACGTATTGTAAGTTTTTGTTGCGTGAAAACTTAATATTGACAAATCTCCCCAATTTAAAATAGTATCATTATCTTGCTCAACGCCAAAGGCATGAGCTGCATCGTAAATAACTTTTAAACCGTAGGTATCGGCAATTTTCTGTATTTTTTCATTGTCGCAAGGATTTCCGTAAACGTGAACAGGTAATATTGCGGTTGTTTGCGGTGTGATTAGTGCTTCAATTTTATCGGGGTCGAGGTTGCCGTCTTCTTCTCGGACATCGCAAAAAACAGGTTTAATTCCGTTCCAATGCAACGAATGAGTAGTTGCCACAAAACTATATGGCGTTGTAATTACTTCGCCGATTATTCTTAAAACTTGCAAACCAACCATTAGAGCAAGTGTTCCGTTTGAAAATAAAGAAATATATTCAACACCAAGGAATTCGGCAAGTTTTTGTTCTAATTCTTGATGAAATTTCCCATTGTTTGTCAGATGTTTATTTTCCCAGAGTTCTTTGAGTTTATCAGTGAAACTTTCAAAGTTTGGGAGTGTGGGTTGGGTTACGTATATTGGTTTATTCATTGATATTATTATAAATTTTGGATAATTTGTTCTTAAAAGCAGTATTTCCGAATTTATTTATTACCGAATTTCTTATTTCTAAAGAATCAAAAATTATTTCATTATTTTTAATTTTTAAAATAGCATTTGCCAAGGCTTCAAAATCTTGAATTGGAATTTTAATTCCATTTTTTTCAGTAATTATATCATCAATTCCACCATTTGCAGTTGCTATAACCGGAATTCCACACATCATTGCTTCACATTGAGCGACTCCAAAAGTTTCAGCAATACTGGTTGAAATGAAAACATCACTTTCATTATAAAATTCAGGCATTTTATTTCTTTCAACCTGATTTAAAATTTGAATATAATCCAAAATTCCATATTTTTGTGCTTCTTTGTACAATGGATTTTCCTCATCTTTTAAATTTAATTTGTTATAATCGCCACCGATTAAAAGTAATTTTAGTTTAATTTTCTTTTCAAATACCAAAATTCTTATAGCTTTGAACAAAGTGTCATTATCTTTTATATAAGAAGGATAAGTTACAGCCAAAACATTAAAATTTTCGTGTTTTTTGTTATTAATTGTGAAAAGATTATCATCAATTAAATTTCCAACAACTTCAGGAAAACAAGAAACTCCGGTTATCAATATCTGACGTTTTTGATGTTCACTAACAGCTAATATTTTTTTAGCTTTTGATATAGCATTAAATAAAATTTCAATTTTACGTTGTGTTAAACTTTGCAACATAAATGGTTGATGTTCTGTAATAATATATGGAATTTTGAACTTTTCCGAAACATAATTTGCAAAAACGCCTCCATTTTCAACTGAATGAGCATGAATAAAATCAGGATTCCAATTTAATTCTTTTAATTTATAAGTTAATGAGTTGTAAGAATATTTAGAGATTAATTCAAGATTGAACTTTTCAATAACTTTTGCAAATGGCTTGAATAAAGAAGAACCACGTGGAAATTTAACTTGCAAATAATTTATTCCTATTCCTTTTGGTGGAGTTAAAATATCAAAATAAAAATATTTTTGTTTCAAACAATAATAAAAATATTTAAGAATCCCAACTTTTAAAGGTTTTAAAGTAATTACAAAAAAATCGAAATCGTTTTGAAATAATAGAGCTTGTTCTCTGAAAAAACTTCCTGTTACTTCATTTTTAAGTGTTGGATACCACGACGCTATAAGTAGGATTTTTTTCATTTTCTTTAAAAAATTTATTTTGAAGAATCAATTTTTTGTTTTATTTTTTTTAAATCAATATTTTCAAATCTAATAAGCATTAAACTTTTATCGCTATATTCTCCATTACTTTCTGTACAGTTTTCATTTATTATTGTTAATGGTTTTTCAAAATTAAAAGGGGCAGTTTCTAAATTTAATGCTCTGCCTGTAGGAAAAAATTCATTTACATCATAATTCTCATGTTTTGTATAAGTACTAACTAATAAAAATTGAGAACCAGATTTTTTGAAATTTTCTAATATTTTAAAAATATTTTTATACGATAGATGTAAAAAAAGATCTCTACAAATAATTAAATCTGAATAATTTAAATTACTTTTTGTTAAATCCTGTGAAAAAAAATTTATTTTATCTTTTTTATATTTAATTTTATTTTCAGCAATAAGTTTATCTACAATATCTATTCCTATGTAACTATCAATATAATCATAAACTTTAGAAATAACATTGCTCATCCAAAAAAAATCGCCACACGGAGCATCTGTTATTTTCTTGATATTATGTTTGATAATTAAATTTGGAATTTCTTCAATAATTGATTTGGTTTGAACTAAATCTGAACCGGGACCAGAGGCAGATTCTTTTCCTCCCCACGAATTTTTTATGTATATCTCTGAAAAAGTATTTTTTAAGTTTCTTCTATATTTTTTGAAAAATATTGAGCGAATCTTTTTTAAAATTCTTTTAAAAAATGTGTATATTTTTTTTAGTAAAGTTATCATAAAGTACTTTAATGAATTTGAATTAATTATTTTGTTGTATTTAATTGCAATATTTTCATAATCTTTAATCAATTCTAAAACAGCTGGTGAAAAATAATTTCTTAATACATTCTCTATTTCTTTTTGCAATAAAGGTTTATTTTCAACACTTCTGCTTATTCCTCCTTCTTCAATAACAGAAATTTCATAAGGAATTTTTTTTGCATGAACATTGTTTACAAAAATTGTTTTTATAAAAAATTCCCAATCTGAAACAATTTTATTTTCCTCGTTATACAATCCAAATTTTTCAAAAAGTTCTTTTTTGATAAAAGTGGAAGCATGGAAAATTGAATCTGAATAAAAATAACTTAGCTTCAATTTTTCAGGTATTTCATACTTTATTATAACATCATTTTTTGAACAGCTATAACCATTTCCATAAACTATATCATATTCCGGTAAGTTATAAAAAACATCGGATAAAATTTTTTCATTAAATAAATAATCCCCTGAATTTAAAAATAAACAATATTCACCTTTTGCTTTTAAAATTCCTTTATTCATTCCGTTATAAATTCCTTTATCCGGTTCGGAAACCCAATAGGTGATTTTGTCGGCGTATTGTTTGATGATGTCCACGCTGCCGTCGGTGCTTCCGCCGTCTATGATGATGTATTCATAATCGGTAAACGTTTGATTAACTACACTTTCAATGGTCTTTTTCAGACCTTCGGCGTTGTTGAGGTTTACGGTGATTATGGAGAGTTTGGGGTGCATTTATTAGTTGAATTTAGGCAAAGAATAAATTAAAATTCGTAATCATATATCAATTTTATTATTTACTTAGATTCATCAGACAATGTCTGTCGAATTATAATTGATAAATTATTTATTAATAATATAATATCCACCTGTTTTTTTGCTTCCTTTTCTTACAATTATTTTTTTTTCTAAAAAAAATCTTATGTATTTGTCTATTGTACTGAAAGGAATATTTAATTTAGAGGATAAATCTGTTGCATTAATGCCTTCATTATTTTTAATTTCCAGATATACCATATTTTGTCTTTCATTTAATTCGCCATTTAATTCGCCATTT
>DYKL01000307.1 GCA_020722645.1 Acetofilamentum sp.
TCAGCAGCAAAGCCCTGTAAATCCACGCTTTTTAAAAGTAAGTTCCGTTACAAAAGAATCGCTAATGAAAATTATATCAACATACTCTCCCAGATATTTCCTGTTAAATTTTTTTCCTGACTTTTTATCAACCATATAAAGCCTGTACACATATTCTGTATAATCATCACCTCTTTCATAATAATCTAGTACAAAAATATTGTTTTCAGTTGCTTTAATGAGTTGAATGTCATCAGCAAAACGACTTTTTAGTGATAATACGAACATAATTACAGCTATGCTTAGAGTGTAACAGATAACTTTATAAATTGTATTTAACTTCTTATTTTTAAATGGATTGAAAAAAGCTATTATTACAAAGAAAAACAATAGAAAAGAAATAATTACTACCATCAACAGAATTGATGACATTAAATAGTCCAGCAGGAACTGTATTTTTGTTATAAAGTTCATATTAGTAGTTTAGAGTTCATAGTAAATAGTGCATAGTTAGTTGTGCATAGTTAGTTGTGCATAGTTAGTTGTGTTGTCCTAAATAACGTTGTCTTTCTTTATTTTTTAGTCAAAAGAAAAAAATAAAAAGGATATTTTGATTTTTTTCGTCAAAATTGTAATCTAAGAAAACCGATAGGTAAAAAAGAAAACTGGTAGAAATAATGCACACCGCCTGTTTCGTTATTAAATCTTTCCTGAAAAATGTCTTTGTGATTTGTTAAATTCATTAAATCAATTTTCAGCTCAATACTCATTTTTTTTGAATTAAATCTGTATCCAAGCTGTCCGTTAATTCTAAAATAATCATTTCTTTTGTTCTGATAAGCATTTTCCCAATCATATTTTTGGATATAGTATTCAGGTGCAATTTGGACAACTTCAAATGGAACGTATCTTAAACTACCTGCAAAAACAGTTTTTTGACTTAGAATAATAAAATTTTTGTCGTTTAGCCTTATTTCTTTACCAAACAATAGATTTAAAATAAAATTTCCGTTAAAAGCCGTGTTCATTTCAATTCCGTTATAACCTTTGTATTTTGATTCATACAAGGAACCTGTAGATAAAACATAAAAACCGTTTTTCAGAAATCGTTCAATCGTAATTTCAATTCCGTAATTTGTACCTTTGCCTTTGTTTACAAGACTATCAATTACAGGCAGTGTAGTGAAATGTTCATCTCCGAAATTCAACAAAGAATAATAAGGTAATCCTTCTTTAACAGGTATTTCGTACAAATGCTGATAATAAGTTTCAAATTTTAATCGCAAGTTATTTGTTATCAGCCAATTATAACCGAAAACAAGGTGTATGCTTTTTGAAAAACCAAGTTCTTTATTAAATTCATCAAGTTTTGAAGCATCTAACTCACTTTTGACTATGTAAAATGTGCGTGGAGCAAGCTGACTATGAACACCTGCACCCAATTTGAAACTTTGGTTTGGTTTGAAATTCCATTTAATTCCAAATCTGGGTTCGAGTGAATATTTATTGTTGAAAGTAAAAAACAGGAAATGTAAGCCTGTATAAATTAAGAAATTATCTGAAAATTTATGTCTGAATTGTAAATATGATTTTAAAAGTTCATAATTTCCGTTTTGATTAAAATTAGTTTTAAAATTTTGCCCCGATTTTATGCTGTCTGTAAAACCAAAATCAATGAAACGGCAGTTAAAACCGTAATGTAAGAAATTTTTTGAGTTAATTTTATAGATGATATTTGATGTCAAATCTAAGCCCAGTTCATCGGTTTTTTGTCTGTAATAAGCCGACGGAGTGGGGTAGGAAAGGGAGAATGTGTCTGTTGAAACGTGACTCATAGTGTAAGTATATGAGATTATATTTTCGATATTAAATTTGCTTTTAAAGATATATTTATGTGATAATCCTAAAACACCCATACCGGAGCCGAATGTAAAATCTTCACCTGTTTTTTTGTTTAAATCCGAAATATCATTTTCTGATTCAAATTCTTCGACAAAGCTGTATCCTGCAAGTCCAATCAGTGAAAATTTGCCTATTTTGGTATAATTTGTAGCAAATTTGAACGAAGCATCTTGATAAAAAGGAATTGCTTCAATACCAACTTTAAAGCCCATTGCATCAACAACAGCAAGAGTTGAGTATCTGTAGTTAATCAGGAATGAAAATTTATCTTTGATAATCGGACCTTCGGCACCGAGCTCAAAACCGTTCATACCGACTTGAGCAACGTATTCAAATTTCTGATTGTTGCCCGAACGCATTTTTAAGTCGAAAACACCACTCAGAGCATTTCCGTATTCAGCGGGAAAAGCTCCTGTAAAAAAATCTGAATTTGTCAGTAGATTGTTGTTCAGCATACTAATCGGACCACCACTTGCACCAAAAGAAGCAAAATGATTCGGATTTGGAATATCAATACCATCAAGCCTCCACAAAACGCCTAATGGAGAGTTTCCGCGAATAACAATATCATTTCGTTGGTCGCAAATAGTTGCAATCCCTGCAAAATTAGAAGCCATACGAGCAGGGTCGCCTATGCTTCCTGCATATCTTTCGGTTTCTTCGATTGAAAATGTTCTTGCCGATACAGTTGCATTCTGGTTTATTGTTTCATCTTTTTTGTAACTGTTAATTATAACATTTTCTATGTTTGTTACAGATTCTTCAAGTTTTATTTCAAGAATAAGCTCTTTGTTAGAACTAACATATATATTTTCCTGATTATAAGTCAGATAACCAGTAAAAGAAACTTGTAAAGTCTGACGACCAACTGGAACATTTTCTATCCTAAAATTGCCATTTACATCACTAACAGTCCCTTTTAGTGGGGAAGAGTTTAAGATAACAATGTTTGCACCCGGTAAAGGGTTTCTGTTTGAGAATCAATTACTTTGCCTCTGATTGTCTGAGTTAAATTCTGGGCAGATAAAAAATTGAAATTCATAAATATAATAAAAAAATATAATATTTGTTTCATTTTATTGGAATTTAAAATCATCGGAAATATTTTCAAAATTAGTCCAAATTATTCATAAATAATGTGGGATAAGTAGTTTAATGATTCAAAAATTTCGATTTTATTACAATTTCCTAATTATATAAGCCGAACTTGCGGGTTCAACGTAGTTAATAATTCGGGATAATTTTAAAAAATAATGTGTTTTTTATTTATAAGAAATAAATGTTAATTTTTTAAATTTTTATTCCAACTACAAGTATATCATCAGTCTGGTAATAAATTTTATTTCTTTCGTTAGGTGAATTTTTCCATTCCTGATAAATATCGTGCAGTATTTTTTGTTGCTTAACAAGTGGTTGAGTATGAATATAAATTTTTTCTCGTAATAAGTGAAACCAAAAGAAGTATAGTAAAAATTTAATTTTTTGTGTTCTCCCGAGAGACAAATAAATATACATTGTGGTTTTACTATATCTACAATTGTTTTCCAAGCAAAAGTTGCTAAAAATTCAGCCAATCTTGTTTCTTTAAATTCTTTGTATTCAACTCTTTTAGTTAGTCTTAAAAATAATTTTTCATTATTTACCGGTAAATTCAGTTGTTTAATGTATTCATCATCAAACTTGTAAACGTGAATTGTAATTATCGAAACTAATTTATCATCAACAAATGCACCCAAATGAAATCCGTCAATGTCTTTTTCACATTCTGTAATTTCTTCATCAAATCCTTGCTCTTTAACAAAAATATCTCTTCGTATTTGTATAATTTTTTCTTTGTTTTATAAAAAATCAAGCCATTTGATTTCAATCTTATTTTGGATGTCTTTAATTTCCATTTGCGCGGTTATAATAATAGAAATAAATAATAATAATTTTTTTTTAATAATAATAAAACAAAAGAAATTTGTGTATTTATTTAATTTGAATGTCGTAAAATTAAGGAATTTTTTAATAAACCAAAAAAAACTATCAATTTTTTTTGAAATATTTTGTTTAATAATGCGAATTAAGAGTTTAAATTCTACTGGCAGGTGGAAAACACCTGCCAGAGGCAAAGTTGAAATTCTACTGGCAGGTGGAAAACACCTGCCAGAGGCAAATTGCCTCAATCATGTGTTTTTACATGATTGCAAATATATACAGAATAAGTTGATATTCAACATCATTTTTTAACTCTTAATTCGCATTAATAATATACCTTAAATCCGCAAGTTTTTTCGTAAGTGGTTGCAGGTGAAAACACCTGCA
>DYKL01000308.1 GCA_020722645.1 Acetofilamentum sp.
TTATTCGTTATTCGTTATTCGTTATTCGTTATTCGTTATTCGTTATTCGTTATTCATTATTCATTATTCTTCATTCTTTATTCGTTATTCGTTATTCGTTATTCGTTATTCGTTATTCGTTATTCGTTATTCGTTATTCGTTATTCGTTATTCGTTATTCGTTATTCGTTATTCGTTATTCGTTATTCGTTATTCGTTATTCGTTATTCGTTATTCGTTATTCGTTATTCGTTATTCGTTATTCGTTATTCGTTATTCGTTATTCGTTATTCGTTATTCATTATTCATTATTCATTATTCTTCATTCATTGATTCGAAATTCGTAATTCTTCTATGTGCTTAGCTATAATTTCTGGAACGAATTTAGAAATATCTGCCTTGTATTTGATAATTTCTCTGACAATTGATGAACTTATGTAAGTGTATTCTGTAGAAGTCAGCAAAAAAACAGTTTCGATATTTTCATAGAGATTTTTGTTCATTTGTCCTATTTGTCTTTCAAATTCAAAATCTGCCGATGTTCTCAAACCTCTTAAAATAAAATCAGCTCCAACTTTTTTGCAAAAATCAACTGTTAATGACGAAAACACATCTGCTTTAACTCTTGGTTCTTCTGAAAAGAGTTCATCAATCCACTTTTTTCTGGTTTCGATGTCAAAAAATGACTTTTTTTCTGAATTTACACCAATTGCAACAACAATCTCATCAAAAATTTTAAGACCTCTTTCAATTAAAGACTGATGTCCAACCGTAAATGGGTCAAAAGAACCCGGGAAAACAGCAATTTTTTTGTTCATTTTTTAAAGTTTGTCGAGTTATAAGAAATTGTTTCATTGTTTCATTGTTTCATTGTTGCATTGTTACATTGTTGCATTGTTGCATTGTTGCATTGTTACATTGTTGCATTGTTTCATTGTTTCATTGTTTCGACTTTATGAACTTTATGAACTTTATGAACTAAACTCAAAATTATAAATATGTTTTAAAATAATCGGTAACTTTCTGCATCAGATGTATTCTTTGTTTTCCTCTTACATTATGTTCAGAATTAGGATACATATAAAAATCAATATTAATGCCTAATTCCTGCGATTTTAGAAGCAAATCCATTGAATTTTGCGGAACAACAACAGGGTCGATTCCACCGTGTATAACCAACAATCTGCCTTTCAGATTTTGTATTTTGTTCAAAATGCTTGTGCTTTCGTATCCTTCAGGGTTTGTTTGGGGAGTGTCCATATATCTTTCGCCGTACATAACTTCGTAATATTTCCAGTCAATTACCGGACCTCCGGCAACGCCAACCTTGAAAACTTCAGGATACGTAGTCATAAGCGAGGTAGTCATAAAACCACCAAAACTCCAGCCGTGAACTCCAATTCTGTTTTCGTCAACGTAAGATAAAGAAGTCAAATATTTAATGCCCTCCATTTGGTCTTTCATTTCTTCGATACCGAGATTTCTAAAAACAACATTTTCAAACTCAAGACCTCTGTCAGCCGAGCCTCTGTTATCGAGCGTAAAAACAATATAACCTTCCTGAGCCATATAATAATCCCATAAGCTTACACCACCAAGCCAAGTATCAGTAACAAGCTGGGCGTGAGGACCACCGTAAACATAGACAATAACCGGATATTTTTTAGTTTTGTCCATATCAGGCGGAGTTACAATGTAATAATATAAATCGGTTTGACCATCAGCGGCTTTTAAAATTCCCATTTTCGCATCTGCAAGTTTGTATTCTTTCAGCGGGTTTTTAGCAAGTAAAAGAGCAGTTTTTACTTTACCTTTATCATCAATAATATCAATTTTGTTGGGAATATCAACGCTACTGAGTTTGTTGATGAAATATTTTTTATCGGTTGTGAAAGCGGCATTATTCGTACCGTGTTCTAATGACAAAAGGTTTAATTTTCCGCTGTTTATATTAACTTCGTACACGTGTCTCTGAACTCCGCATTCAGCAGTACATTGAATATAAACTGATTTTTCATCTTCTGAAAAACCGTAAAAATCAGTAACAACCCAAGTGCCTTTTGTAACCTGCTTAATCAAATTACCGTCTGTGTCGTACCAGTAAAGATGTTTATAACCATCTCTTTCACTGTACCATAAGAAATAATTTTTGGATTCAGGAAAGAATATAGCAGGATTTTCAGGTTCTACATATTTTTCGTGAGTTTCTTCAAATAAAGTCATTACAAAATCACCAGTCAAAGCATTATATTTGTTAAATTTCAGATGATTTTGGTCGCGGTTTAAAATCCCGATGTATATAAATTGTTCAGACGGGTCCCAAGTGATTGATGTAAGATAATGGTCTTTTTCTCCATCATCGGTTTTAATATTAACTGTCTTTTTCTGTTTGATGTCATAAACACGTAGAGTAACCTCTTCGCTTACTTGACCTGCCATAGGATATTTGATATTTTTAACCGTTGCCGGAAAAGTGGTGAAATCTATAACCGGATATTCAGCAACCATTGATTCATCTTTGCGGTAAAATGCAATGTAATTGCCTTTTGGTGACCAGAAAATGCCTTTGTCAATTCCAAATTCCTGACGATGAACATAATTACTGCCATAAACAATATTTTTGTCAAAATCAGCAGCAAATTTTATGTAATGTCTTTTGCTGTCTAGATAATGAAGCTCATTTCCCATATTATAAGCTACCGAATTGGCTTCTTTGCTGTAAAAAATATCTTCGGCTTCGTCGGGAACATCAAAAGATGTAACAACTTCCTTTTCTTTAACATCAAAAATATAAACGAAATTATTGAATCTGTGCAAAAAAACATCTTCGCTAAGCCATTGAATATCACTGAAATAGCTTATTTTTTTCAGGCTGTTTGCAAGAAGTTGAGTATTTACTTCATAAACTGTAATTAACTTATCAACATTTCCGCTGTTATAGTCTCCTGTCATTATTGTTGTCCAGTCATCTGCAATGTAAGCGTATTTGTAACTGTCACCACGCCATTGAATTTGATTAAAATTAGCAGGTGCAAGATCGAACCAACAATTCCAGACAGCATCTTCAAGTGTCAGTTTTTTTTCCTGTGAAAAAACAGTTCCTGAAATTAAGAGAACTAATGCCAGCAATAAAAAAGTTTTTTGTCTCATTCTGTTTATTTTAAATAATTTATAATTTTGTCGTTTATATAGTTATAGAGTTAAATTGTTTCATTGTTTCATTGTTTACTCGATAACAAAATGAAAGGCGTTAGCCAATAATTTAACAATGTAACAATGTAACAATGAAATAAAATCTATTACATTGAAAGCAAAAAAGAAGCTCGGACAACATTTTTTGACCGATGACAATATAGCAAAAAAAATTGTAGATTCATTAACGCTTGTAAATAATGAAACTACCGTAAATTGCCTCGAAATTGGTCCCGGTAAAGGGGTTTTAACAAAATATCTGCTCAAAAAACCTGAATTTAATCTAAAAGTAGTAGAATTTGACCAAGAAGCAATAGCTTATCTAAACAAAAATTTTGACAATATTAGTGAAAAAATCATACAAAAAGATGTTTTAAAATTAGATTTTCAGCAAATATTTGAACCACCAGTTTACGTAATCGGAAATTTGCCTTACAATATTACGGCACCTATTTTTTTTCTGCTTTTAGAAAACAGAAACATTATTCCGCAAATGGTTGCAATGATTCAAAAAGAAGTTGCAGAAAGAATTGCATCAAAGCATAACAACAAAGTTTACGGTATTATGAGCGTTCTTTTACAGACTTTTTTCAAAATAGAATACCTTTTTACTGTAAATGAAAATATCTTTTCACCGCCACCGAAAGTCAAATCTGCCGTAATACGTTTAACAAAACTCAAAGAACATTCACAAATAGATGACTGGAATACTTTTAAGAACATTGTAAAGGCAGCTTTCAATCAACGTCGAAAAACATTAAAAAATGCTTTAAGTCTTTACGATACATCAAAAATACCACCTGATTTTATTCAAAAAAGAGCTGAAGAATTATCTGTATCAGACTTCTATGTGCTTTACAAATCATTAAAAGATAACTAGCCAATGTGTCAATGTGATAATTAGCTAATGTGTCAATGTGATAATTAGCTAATGTGTCAATGTGATAATTAGCCAATGTGTCAATGTGATAATTAGCTAATGTGT
>DYKL01000309.1 GCA_020722645.1 Acetofilamentum sp.
ATCATCTAAACGATTTTATGGTTGATATAAATACTTTATTAAACCTAATGGTTAACAAATAATATATTATTAATCCACTTAAACTTACTATAATAATTTCTAAGACATAATTTTTTATTAAATGCTCAAAAATAAAAGGGATTATACTTGCCAACAGAGAAATTAAGAAAGGGATTATAATTGTTTTATGATACTCCCAATATTCTGCATGAATCATTTTTTTTATTACCATTAAATAAAACGGATAACTCAAAACTATCATCGCTACTAATTGTGCAAATGATATGCCAAGTAAGCCCCCATAACTTCCTATTAAAATTATGCCAGAGAAAATAATTGAAGAAAAAACATTCCAGAAAAAACCTAAATCAGCTCTCCCGCGGGCGAGTATAAGTGAACCAACCGGATTGTATGTTGAACGAATCATTCCAAACAATGCCAGCACTTTAACAAGAATAATTGCACCATACCATTTATGTCCCAAAAGTATGATAGTTAACGGTTCTGCTAAAATAGCAATACCTAGATGAATTGGAAAATTTACTGAGCATAAGGATCGAATCGTGTTTAAATATATTTTTTTTAGAGATTCATTATCACCCTGTACTTTTGCCATTGTCGGGAAAGCAACTTTTGTAACAATTGGATTGATAATTTGGGCAGGTTTCATAACTAGATTTTTTGCAATTGTATATACTCCAAGCGGGCCTGCCCCAAATAATTTACCAATAATTATTGTATCAAACTGGTTTGCAAAATAATTGATTGTTCTTTCTCCCAGTTGATAAAATCCAAAAGAATAAAACTTCTTAATTTCATTATGACTGAAAATGAAGGCTGGTTTAAAATTCCTTAAACCTTTAACTATCAAAATAATTGTTGATACAAGACTATTTGAAAGTACCATTAGAGCTAAAGCGTAAACACCCAGCCCTTTTAATGCAGCAATAACACCTATAATAAAAGAAACTGCCCTGGAAACTACTTCAATTATTGCAATGGTATCAAACTTTAATTCTTTTTGAAACAACGACTTATGCTGTTGCCCAAATGGTATAATTAAAAAAGTAATCGCAACTAATTTTAGCAATGGTTCCAATTCGCTGTTATTATAAAAAACAGAAAGAGATGGACTTAAGAAAAAAATAATGAAGTAAATAACTATTCCTGTCAAAATACTTAACCAGTAAATACTTGAAAGTTGAACTCGATTTATATCCTGTTTGTGGATTATTATGTTACTGAATCCCGCATCTATAAAATACGAGGAGAATTCAATTACAACATTAGCCAACGCCATTAAACCAAAATCTGTGGGTGAAAGTAACCGTGCCAGAATACTGATGAAGGCTAACTGAAGCAAATTGTTTACAACAGTAGAAATAGTTACCCATTTAACTCCTGATATAGCTTTTTGTTTAAGTTCCATTTTTATTTTGGCTTCTTTAACAAGGTAGAAAAGGTAGCAGTATCAATTGTATAGTTATGAGGAATTTTGTCCAACCAAAATGCAAATACTTGATCCATTGTAAATACCGGTAACATTAATAATTTTAAGAAGGATTTATATCTACCTCTGGCAAATCTTAGCAAATAATAATTAAACCGTAAAACGGTTGTTGACCAGAATTTTGTATCAGGCTTGATCTCAATAATTTCAAAACCTGTTTTTTCTGCTAAATATTGTAAACCAAATCGGGTGTATCGATAAAAATCATAAGGTTGTTCATGCTCACCCCAAATAAACGGAGTTGTTAAAAGAAAATGTCCATCTGGTTTCAATATACGAAATACTTCGCTTAAAAATTTTTTTGGCTCTTGTACATGCTCCATAACTTGGAATGAAACAGCACTATCAAAAGATGAATCTTTAAAAGGTAATAATAATGAATCGCCTAACACATCTACTGATTTTAATCCATGGAGTGTTTTAGCATATTCTAGGCCTATATAAGATTGAGATTGAGGAGAAAAATATTCTTCATAGGGTTTTTTACCACATCCTATATCTAGGATTTTCCCTTTAATATTTGGGCTAAATCTAATTAAACTTTTTAATAAAAGGTGATGAATAAGCCAGTTATGTGGTTCGGATAATTTTGACTTTAAAAACAATGATTGGCCTATTAAAGTTATTGGTTCAATAAAGACTTTTTAGTCTTTCTCAAAAATAATTTATGAGAATATCGCCATGTATATTTTTTAATTTTGTAAATAATATTGTCGATAAATTTTAAATTATATTTTGGCTTATAATTGATATTCTTTTTTAGGACTAGATGAATGTATTGATTATGATCCCAAATGTTTTTATATGAGAAATAATACAAAGATAATTTAGTAGAATTTAAGATATCTCCTAACAATACTGTTTCGTCTATAATTTGTAATGCTTCTACTTTATTTTGTTTCAAAAATTTTTGATACTCAGGAGAAGGATACGTCAATAAAACTGTTCCTTGATCGTTTAAAACTAATTCAATTAATTCAAATAGATTTTTATAAGAAGATTTTGAAATATGTTCAATTACATCAAATAATACAACAACGTTAAACTTTCCAAAATTTTTTACTTCTTCAATGTCTTCCAAAATATTGAGTATATGAAAAGTTGTATTAGGATTAGCAGCAAAGCTAGAGGCAATATTAATGTTCTGTTCACTTATATCTAAAGCTGTTATCGAAAGTGCTTTTTTTTGAAGATGCTTGGTGATAATTCCAAGCCCACAACCTATCTCTAAAATTTTTGAGCCAATTGGAATGAATTTATCACATAAACTTTTTATTGCTCCCTGGCGCATGTTATAATTATGAAAGTCATTCAATAACATCCTTCCAGCAAATTCATCATAAAATTCTTTTACAGATTCACCTGTTTTCACTTATTACTCTCTTATATAGATGATTTAATTTTAATCCAATAGTTTTGTTCTCAAATTCCTGTTCTATTTTTAATCTTGCGGCTTTTGCAAAATTTTCATCACTTTTAATTGCTTTTAGCATAGCCTCCAAATATTCATCAATATCGCCTTCCTTTACTAAAAAACCATTAACATTATTATCGATTAACTCTGGAATGCCGGAATGATAGGTGCTTACAACAGGAAGCCCTGTCGCCATCGCTTCCATTATAACCGTTGGGATTCCTTCCTCATCACCAGATTCAGTGGTTACACTATGGTGAACAAAAACATCAGAATTGCGCATTAAACTAAACACATCATCTGGTTTAACATTGCCATAGAATTCAACTTTATCCATAATCTTAAGTTTTTCACATAAGTTTTTAATACTTTTCAAAAGCGGACCATCACCACCTAAGATTAATTTAGAGTTATTATATTTTTTTAAAAATCTTTCAAATGCTTGTATAGTAAAAATATGCCCCTTTTTCTCTACAAAATTTGAAACTTGCAAAAATACAATTTCCTCATTTTTATTCATTTTAATAAAAGCTGGAGTTCTTTGAATATATCGAAAGCGATTTAGGTCTATACTGCAATGTAGTATCATCATTCTACTTGGATTAGCGCTTAATTTTAAAAGTTTTTTATAAATGTACTTCGAAACTGTAATAACATAAGAATAATCTAAAAGAACTTTTAAGCTTTTTAAATAATTTTTATTCTTTAATAAAGATGAGGCATCATATCCATGGAAAGTGACTATCAAAGGAATTCCAAGTTTTTCTGCTACTGGTAAAATTTCAATAGCTGAGGGTCCAAAATGCGCATGGATTAATGCAACATTGTTTTTTTTTAGAACGTTATAAAAATATTTTTTTTGCATCGGAGATAGAACAGCAAATTTTCCTGTTAATTTTTTATATACTCTATATAGTCTGCCTAAGAATGTAATTTTTTGTGAGAATATTTTATCAAAGGGGAAAATATTACGATTATCAATCTTATTCGAAGTTATAACAATTGGATCAAAATCCTGCATAACAGATAATAATTGCCAATACACAAAAGTCATGGATTTATTTAAATAACGCTGTGTATAAATAGCTACGGTAGATTTATCTATTGAGTTTTTCATCTATTGCAATATATTCATTTCGGTAAGAATTTAATATTATTCATTTTTTCACTCTAAAATTCAATCCCACCGCCACTATTAATCCAAGTACAACTAATGAACTTAAGGTTAGAG
>DYKL01000310.1 GCA_020722645.1 Acetofilamentum sp.
TATCTCACCTGACTGAATTTCAGATATATAAGTATAGACTTACGGATTTAAGGGTATTATTAAATTTCAGATAATCAGTAAAATCATTGATTATTATAGTTTTTTTGGAATAATTTTTGTTGCATAATTTGTGTGCAAACTTGTGGATAACTTTTTTTAATCAATTTATATTGCTGTAAATCAGTATTTTGCAAATGTTTTGTACATAATTGTTTTAAAAATGTTTGGTAATTAAAAAAAAATGCTATATACTTGCATTAAATTTTATCATTATTTGATAAAATGGCAATAATGCCTTAATTTAAAACTTAAACAATGGGAAAAAAATTTATTTTTAACCCTGAAAATTTAACATTTGAAGTGTCAAAATTTTCATTAAAAAAAGCAATTAAATCAATTCTACCTCATTTTTTTGTAACTATAGTTTTCAGTGGTATTTTGGGGTATGCATTATTTAATAATGTAAAAACCCCGGAACAAAGTTCTTTGGAATTTAAAAATCAATCACTTTGTTCAAAATTTGAATATCTTGATCAACAAATAAATATTCAAATTGAAAGATTTCAATCTGTTGAAAAGAATGATAAAAATACATACAGAACAGTTTTAGGAATATCTCCTTCAACTAACCTCCCCAAATTTATTGGCTCACAAAGCATTGCAGAAGTCAAAGAAATTAACATAAACGAAAATAGTTTTATTGATAACATCAACTTAAAATCAGAGTTGCTTAGTCAGAATATTAATTCACAAGCTGAATCTTTTGATGAACTTTTACATTTTGTTAAAAATCAAGAAGACATTATTAATAGTATACCTTCGATTTGTCCATTAGCTAATAATACAATTCATAGAATCGGTTCAGGTTTCGGATACAGAATGCACCCTATTTTACATGTTCTTAAAATGCACACAGGTGTTGATATTTCAGCAGAAATTGGAACTCCTGTTTATGCCACAGGTAATGGTATAGTCATTAGCGCAGATATGTCTGATGGTGGTTATGGACAATGCATTAGAATAAATCATGGTTTTACATATGTTACTGTTTACGCTCACCTTTCGAAGATTTTAGTTAGTCCCGGAGAATTTGTCAAACGTGGTCAGTTGATTGGTCTTGTCGGTAATACCGGTCGTTCTACTTCACCTCATTTACATTACGAAGTCAGAATTAATAATCAACCTGTAAATCCCGAAAACTTTTTCTATCTTGATATGACAGATGAAGAATATCAAGATATGGTTAATCAGGCTATGGTAGGCAAATCTAAGCAGTAAAAAGTAAAAATAATTAAAATATAAAGCCACAAAATTTTGTGGCGTTTTTTTTTCTATGAATTTTAAAGACATCAAAATATCAGATTACTCATATATACTCCCTGATGAAAAAATTGCAAAATTTCCTATAGAAAAACGCGAAAATTCAAATTTGTTATTTTATAATGGTGGTAGTATAAATATACAAAAATTTTTAGAAATACCTGATATTTTACCAAAAGATAACTTGTTAGTTTCAAATAATACCAAAGTAATTTACGCTCGAATAAATTTTTACAAAAAAACAGGTTCGAAAATAGAAATATTTTGCTTAAAACCTTATCAGCCTGCTGATTATGAAACTGTTTTTTCTGAAAGAAAAAGTTGCAAATGGGAGTGTATTGTAGGAAATCTAAAAAAATGGAAAGAAGAAGATTTATCTAAAACAATTTTTATAAACAATGAAGAAGTAATTGTATATGCTTCAAAAAATCAGAAAATTGAAAACAAAGTAATAGTTGAATTTAAATGGAACGGAGGATATACATTCAGCGAAATATTAAATAACATCGGGCAAATACCGATACCGCCATACTTAAATCGTCAATCACAAGAAATTGACAAAAGCAGATACCAAACTGTATATTCAAGGATTGGAGGTTCAGTTGCTGCTCCTACTGCAGGTTTGCACTTTACAGAAAGTATATTTGAAAAATTAAAAAACCAAAATATTAAGCATGCAGAAATAACTTTACACGTAGGTGCCGGCACGTTTATACCTGTTAAAACAGATGTAATCGGCGGACATCAAATGCATACCGAGTTTTTTACTGTTACTAGAAAATCATTTAATCTTATTCTGAACAATTTAGGCAGAATTACGGCAGTTGGAACAACTTCTATGCGAACACTTGAAAGTTTGTATGTAATGGGTGCGAAAAAACTTTTGGAAAAAACTGATTATGATTTTGTTAAACAATGGGAAGTGTATGATTTGCCTGAATTTACTGCAAAGGAAGCATTAGAAGCATTGAACGGTGAATTTAATGAAAATGATGAATTGACTGCAAATACACAAATCATAATCGTTCCCGGCTATAAGTTCAAAATTGTTAACAGTCTGATTACTAATTTTCATCAGCCTAACAGCACCTTATTGTTACTTGTTGCTGCATTTGTGGGAGATGACTGGAAAAAAATTTATGACTATGCTTTAAACAACAAATTCAGGTTTTTGAGTTACGGGGACAGTTCTTTTTTAATACCTAAGCATTAAAAAATTTTCCTTGACAAGTGTCCAAGTCTGATAATCTTTTTTCGATTTTGTGAACTATTTCAAAATTTTTTATTCTTCCCCATTTTGGTGCTATTAGTAATTCTTCGGGAGATTCACTTGTAAACCTTTCTAATGTTATTTTTGGCGATAAATTTTCGATAAATTTAACTACCAAGTCAATATATTCATCAATTTTAAATAATCTGTATTTTGAAGGATTTGCTAAATAATCAGTTGCCATAGGTGTGTTTTTGATTATTTGCAATTGATGTAATTTCAGAAAAGTAAAATCCAATTTTGATATTTCTACTGCGTGATTAATAATTTCTGCGTCTGTTTCTTCGGGCAAGCCTATTATTAAATGAATTCCGGTCATTATTTTTTTTTGATGTGTAAGTTTTAGAGCTTTTACAGAATCTTCAAAAGTATGTTTTCTGTTAATTATTTCGAGTGTCTTGTTTTTTGTAGATTCAACACCAAATTCAATTAATACAAATTTCGTTTTTGATAAATCTGCAAGATAATCAAGTAGTTGTTCGTCAACACAATCTGGACGTGTTGCGATAACTAAGCCGATAACTTTTTCGACCGATAAAGCTTCTTCATATTTTTTTATAATTTTTTCTGTATTGCCGTAGGTGTTTGAATATGCTTGAAAATAAGCAAGATATTCCATTGCATTGTATTTCTTGGAAAAAAAACTGATACCTTCGGTTAATTGTTGGGTGATTGATTTTTCAGGCGAGCAGTAAAATGGTTTAAACGTGTTATTGTTGCAATAAGTACAACCACCTCTTCCTTTTGTTCCATCTCTGTTTGGGCAAGTAAAACCGGCATCTATTGATATTTTTTGTACTCTTTTATGAAAGATTTTTTTATAATATTCCGATGCAGAATTATATCTGTTTATGTTTTGCATTTATCTTATTATCAGTCTTTTAACTTAATTTGTTCTTTTTTACCCGGATTTTCTTCAATTTCGTTATGCCTTTTATATTCAATTGTTTGATTATCAATAAAATAAAAATCTTCACCAGGCATTGAAGTGCAAATTGAACCGCAGAAAAAATTAACAGGTCTGTCGAATTTTTCTTTATCTTTTATTTTGTATTCATCATCAAAACTAAGGACTATTATTCTTGCAAATTCTTTGTAGCCGTGATTAAGATTTTGATTTATTATCACAAACATAATTTTTGTCTTATCCTTTGACCACTCTGGTGCTGAAATTCCGTCAATATCATCATAAATTTTGAACAATGATTTAACTTCTTGATTTTCAAAATTATACATAATAATTTCCAAACCGGATAAGATTGTTAAATAATTGCCTTGTATGTCCACCCAAGGTGGGCACTCAAGTGCTTCTGTTATTTTTTCAGGTAGTTCTACTTTTTTGTAAATGTCATAATCTGCACAAGAAGCATATTCATTGGTTTGAATAATTTTGTATTCTTGCGAGTAAGCAATAAAGCCAAAAATTATGAGTATAAAAGATAAAACAGCTTTCATTTTTTTTTAACAAAAATAATAAAAATTTTAATTGTAAATTGAATAAAGCTTTTGGCTCTTTTATTAAAGAATGTTGGTAACAAATTTTAATGTTTGGTATAAT
>DYKL01000311.1 GCA_020722645.1 Acetofilamentum sp.
AGAATGAAAATAATTATAAACCAACAACTTACAAAATTATTTACACATGAAAGATACCCTCACTTTACAACATTTGTTCACCACCGAAAGGTCTTTGACACTTTCCCGCTCTGAAAAGGTGTCCTAACCTTTCACCCAGAAAGTTGTCCTAACCTTTTGGCCTTTTTTAGATTTTGACTTAACACTTTTTTTAGCTTACCAAATTTTTTTTTTAAATTTTTTATTTAAGTTTGTGGGGTAAATAAATTGCTTTTAAGTTATCTTATAATTTAAACATAAAAATAATAAAATTTATGAAAAAAGTTTTTAATTTTTTTGTTAGTGATTTTATTTATTTTACTAACCGGTAATTTTTTGAAAGCAGCAATGATTGAAAAAAACAATCCAATTTCAAATCATACTGTCTCATCACTATCTGAAATAAGTTGTGATAAAGAATCAATAGATTTTCCGATTTTTGGGAAAAAATCAGATAAACTACAAAAAATAATTCATTTTATTAAACAAAATAAATTTGTAGAAAAAAAATTTCCACAAAACGGGACATTCAAACTTGGTGCTTTTTTAATTGGTTTTCTTTTAGGATTGATAGGTGTATTAATAGTATTTTTAGTAAAATATAAAGCACCGGATAGAAAAGATTATGTAAATTCTGCGTTTCAAGGTTGGCTTGCTTTTATGTGTATATATTTAGTATTAGTTTTGTTTTTACTATCATAAAAATAGATTGACAGTTACTGCTTTGTAAGGTGTACTATGTCCTATAAGTTGTCCTAACCTTTCAGTAATTCTGCTTTGTAAGGTATCCTAACATTAAGTAATTGTTACGATTAATATGGATATTATTGCTTTATAAAAACTGATAATTAGAGTTAGTTCATAAAGTTGAAAGTTCATAAAGTATTAGCATTTGATTTTCAATAAATTAACTTTAAGAACATTAAAGACTCTTACAGGGCAAGCTTTACGAACTTTAAAGACCCTTACAGTGCAAGCTTTACAAACTTTAAGAGCTTTACAAACTTTAAGAACTTTATAACTATACAAACTTTAAAGTATTTCTTTGAGGTCAATATTCCCGTTTGTATCAATCCATTTTGCTTGCGGGTATTTTTTGAACCATGTTATTTGTCGTCTTGCGTACCTTCTGGTGTTGCGTTTAATAAGCTCTATGGCAGTGCCAAGGTCATTTAAGTTGTCGAAATAATCAAACAATTCCCTGTACCCGACAGTTTTTAAAGGAGTAAGGTGTTTGTAAGGATAAAGTTTTTTAGCTTCCTCAATCAATCCTTGCTGAATCATAACATCAACACGTTTGTTAATTCTGTCGTGCAAAACTTCTCTGTCAGTATTCAATACAATTATTTTTACCTCAAAATTTCTTTTTTTGGTTTGTGCAGTCAGAAAGGCAGAGTAGGGGCGACCTGTTTGGATAGTTATTTCTAAGGCTTTAAGAATTCGTTTCGGGTTTTTAAGGTCAATTTTTTTATATGATTCGTAGTCAATAGCTTTCAGTTCAAATCTAAGACTTTCGATACCTTCGGTTTCGAGACGTTTTTGCAGATTATTTCTGATTTCGGTATCAACATCGGGTAAATCGTCAATTCCATATAATAAAGCATCAATATAAAGTCCTGAACCGCCGGCGACAATCAGAATGTCGTACTTTTTGAACAGTTCATCAATCAAATCCAAAGCTTCAAACTCGTATTTGCTTGCATTGTAATAATCAAAAACAGATTTATTGCCGATAAAATGATGTTTTACTTCCGATAGTTCAGTTTCGGTAGGTTTTGCTGTTCCTACTGACATTTCTTTGAATATTTGTCTAGAATCGGCAGAAATAATTTCTGTATTCAGAAATTTTGCCGCTTCGATAGCAAAACTTGTTTTTCCAACCGCAGTAGGACCAACTATAAAAATTATTTTTTTCAAGACAGACAAATTAAAGCATTTTTTTTGTAAAACTTTATTTATGCACTTTCAACAATGCTCTTTCAATTCTTTATTAACAATTTCAATGACGTTTAGTTTGATTTAACGTTTTATATATCAGACTTTTTAGTTGTTAATGCGAATTATGGGTTGAAAAAATAATGCTGAAAATTAACTTGTTAAGTGTTATTTTAAATCAGGTGTAGATCCTTTCAGTACAGGCACATGATTGAGGCAAAATGGTGTTATTTGCAGTCAGGTGTAGATCCTTTCAGGACAGGCACATGATTGAGGCAGATTGCCTCTGGCATGTGTTTTCCACGCCAGTTAAACTTCAACCCTTAATTCGCATTGTTAGTTAGCTGATTTAATATATTGCCAGCTGGGGCAAAAGGTTTGTGTGTTTTTTACAAATATTATACCCCGCTGGGGCAATTTTTTTTTAACTAAACAACACTATTCTATTCATTTCACATTCCAAATTCCACTATTAACTATGCACTATTAACTATGCACTATTAACTATGCACAATCCACTATGCACTGATTACTCATCAGGCATTTTCCTAAGATTTTCGCCTATAAGGTCAATATCAGATTTTTGTTGCAACGGACCTTCCATTTTATGCGATTTTGAAATTATTCTTTGATAGTATGACAACAATAAATAAGTCATTGGCAAAGCAATTAAAAGTCCCAGCATACCGAGCATTTTGCCCCAGAGAGTAAGTGAAAGCAAGATAACGGCAGGATTTAAGCCGGTAGCATCTCCCATAATTTTAGGTGTCAGAATACCGTCCTGAATAGCTTGAACAACAATGAATACTAGCAACACAAGTCCTAAAACAATCCAGAAATTCTGTCCGGTCTCCAATGATTTAAGCATAGAAAGAAAAACCGCGGGAAGCAATGCAATATTTTGTAAATAAGGCACCAAGTTCAATACACCCACAAATAATCCTAACACTATGCCCATAGGTAAGCCTATTATGGTAAAACCAATAGCAAACAATACACCTACAATTGCCGCAATAAGCGATTGTGCTCTGAAATATTTATTCATTGCTTTTTCAAAATCGTAAACTACTCCTAATACAGTATTTTTTAATTTTGGAGGTATAAGACTTTTCCACTGTGAAACTAAGTCGTTGAAATCCAATAAAATAAAAAACAAATAAAGGAAAATAATCAATAATCCAAATACACCTATAATAATTTCAATTGTATATCCAACAATGCTTCCAATTCCGGGAATTACTTTTCTGACGCTGAAATCTATAAGTTCATTTATTTGTTTTTCGTTCAAAAGTTGCTGAATGTCTCCACTTGCAAGGAATTTTTCTACTCTTTGATCCCATTTATCAGGTAAATATTTGTAAATTTCTGCTTGCCAGTCTTTATTTGAAAACAAATGTTCTATCAGTTTACTTGCGTGACTTACTTCATTGCCTATCATTGGAAAAACAATGAAACCAATTCCCACGAAAAATCCTGTAATTAATAAAAGGCTTATAATTACAGCTAATATTCTTTTTTTTACGAATTTTTGAATAAAATTTACAAACGGACTCATTAAATATGCAATTATTACCGCTATAACGAAAGGTATCAGTACTGATGAAAAATAATCCAATAAAAAGATTATTCCGACTATAATTGCCAGAGTTATTATTATTCTTACAACCCTGTCGAAGGTAAATTCTTTCTCAAAAAAAGCCATATTTTTATAATTATCGAGTTCAAAGTTCAAAGTTCAAAGTGCATAGTGCATAGTGCATAGTTTTTTAGTTTGTCGAGTTCAAAGTGCATTGTGCATAGTGCATAGTTTTTAGTTTATCAAGTTCAAAGTGCATTGTGCATAGTGCATAGTTTTTAGTTTATCAAGTCAAAGTGCATAGTGCATAGTGCATAGTGCATAGTTTTTTAGTTTGTCGAGTTTGTCGAGTTCAAAGTGCATAGTGCATAGTGCATAGTGCATAGTTTTTTAGTTTGTCGAGTTTGTCGAGTTCAAAGTGCATTGTGCATAGTGCATAGTTTTTTAGTTTGTCGAGTTTGTCGAGTTCAAAGTGCATTGTGCATAGTTTTTAGTTTATTGAGTTCAACTATGCACTATTAACTATGCACTATGCACTATTAACTATGCACTATGCACTATTAACTATGCACTATGCACTATTAACTATGCACTATGCACTATT
>DYKL01000312.1 GCA_020722645.1 Acetofilamentum sp.
TAATTATAATTTTTGTTTGACTTGTTTATATACTGGTAGAACAAAATTGGTCCATAAATAAATTTTTTATTTTGTCATTTTAAAGTCAGTCGAAAAATCCACTTTGTCTTCTATTCCACCATAACTTTCGCCTGACAGAGCAATCTTGATTTTATACCCGAATGCCTTCTCATCTTTTTTCCTCCCGTTTTCAACTACTGGATTGCTTAGTTATGCTCGTCCGCCCTTATTTCCCCCTTCTGTCCCCCTCTTTCGGCTTCCTAAGAATGACACCTTCAAGCGTTTTCTACAAATAACTGAACTTTTAAAAGTGGACTTCTGGTGGCTAAACTATTACGATATAAAAAAGGAAAGGTATAAATAAAAAATTTTTACGCAAAATTATTGACATTACCCAAATTATGAAAACTGCGTTTAAAAACCTTTTTCATCTTTACACTTGCCTCTCTACATCTTTAGAAATTCAAATACATTAAATAAATTATATAAAAATGAACCTACAAATCTTTTGCTTTGCTTTCCGATGCATTTAAAAGTTGTTCAAAAAGATAAATATATTTTTCTTTTATATTAAAAAATATTTTTTCAGACAATTCCTTATTATAAGTATGGGACATTTTATTGCGGTCTTCAAGCATTTCAAGCAAAATTTTCTCATTACTTATCATATTATTTTTATACATCACCTTAAATATTTCTTTTGGGCTGTTTGCATTAATTCCCATATCTTCCAGGATAAGTTTTGCGCTTTTCCACAATAACTCAAAAGCAAATTCAAATCTTTGAATAACCCCGTCTTTTTCCAATTCTGATTTTGCAATATTAACCCCATCTTTTAATTTTTCAATCGCACTTTTCAATTTTTTTAAAGCAAGTGATATATCATCTTTCATATACCACAACCCCCATTTTTTTTATAACGTTAATAAAATCTGTTTCCGCATCTTTCAAAAAAACAAGGTCAACGGAATAAAGCCCGGCAACTCCATCAATCCTTTCCTTTAGTTCCTCAAGTTTATTAACTGCAGGCAAGTTTGCTTCTATTCCTAAATCAAAATCAGAATAATAAGAAGCAGTCCCTTTTACACGAGATCCAAAAAGATATATTTTTTCAGGATTTACAAGGTCCTTTATAATTTCAACAATGTTATCTAACACCTCTTTTTCTCTTTTGGTTGTAAGCATTATTGTCATTTTGTCTCCTCCTATAATCAATTATATATTATTCCCTTGAAAACGCAATAGGAATAAAAAAATAATTGAAAAAGGCTATCCAACACTTATAAGATAATAGTAATAATTAAAATATTTAATTCGTCCAGTGGTTGAGATTTGTTTTTTTTCACCTGCCAGATTGCTTCGTCGCTTCGCTTCCAGGAATGACCACTACGCTTTGTCATTGCTAAGTCAGGCGAAAGAGTCCCTTTATATTTTATTATCCAGTTTAAATAAGCCTGACAGAGCAATCTTGATTTTATACCCGAATGCCTTCTCATCTTTTTTCCTCCCGTTTTCAACTACTGGATTGCTTAGTTATGCTCGTCCGCCCTTATTTTCCCCTTCTGTCCCCCTCTTTCGGCTTCCTGAGAATGACAGTGTTAAGTTTTTCCTTACTAGTAGCCACACTTTTACAAGTTCACTTCTGATGGCTGAACTATTCCTCTATTTTATCTTACTTAGAATAACGCCGTCAAAAGTTTTCTATAAATAACTTAACTTTGACATGCGTACTTCAGAAACCATGTGGCCAAACTGTTACAAATCACTAATCCCAGATTATAAATTTATAATTTTTTTATATATTCATCTATTGCTTTTGCTGCACGTCTTCCAGCGCCCATTGCTGCAATTACAGTTGCGGATCCTGTTGTTATATCACCGCCTGCAAAAACACCTGGTATTGATGTCATATAATTTTCATCTACCTCTATATATCCCCATTTATTTAATTTTAAATTTTTTACATCAGAGGTTAATAACTTATTTGCTTTTGTCCCCAGAGCCGGAATTACTGTATCAACGTCTATAATAAATTCAGAACCAGGCATAGGAATAGGTTTCCTTCTACCTGATGAATCTGGCTCTCCTAACTCCATTTTTATACATTTTATTGCTTTAACCCATCCCTGTTCATTTCCGATTATCTCTACTGGATTTGTAAGCAAATTAAAAATTATTCCTTCTTCTTTTGCTCTTTTTATCTCTTCTATTCTTGCCGGCATTTCTGCTTCTGACCTGCGATAGATAATATGAACTTCTTTTACCCCTTTTAACCTTCTTGCCCATCTTGCAGCATCCATGGCAACGTTGCCTGCCCCAATTACTGCGACTTTTTCTCCAACCTTTACAGGCGTATCATATTCTGGAAATAAAAATGCTTTCATTGCATTTAATCTTGTTAAAAATTCATTTGCAGAATAAACCCCTTTTAAATTTTCACCGGGAATCCCTAAAAAAATAGGCGTTCCAGCACCCACACCTATGAAAACTGCTTTAAATCCCATATTAAATAAATCATCTATTGTATATGTTTTGCCTATCACAGAATTGAATTCAAATTTTACTCCTAATTTTTTTAAATATTCCACTTCTCTTTTAACTATATTTTTGGGTAAACGAAATTCAGGTATACCATATATGAGAACCCCACCGGGCAAATGTAATGCTTCATAAATAACTGTTTCATATCCAATTTTTGCAAGATCTCCAGCACAGGTAAGACCTGAAGGTCCAGAACCAATTATTGCAACCCTGATTGGGTTACCCACTTTATCTAATTTTTTTCCTATCACCGGTATTTCAACTTTACCGGTTTTTGCTTCATAATCTGCTGCAAATCTTTCCAGTGAACCTATATTTATTGGATTTTTTGTTTTCTGCATAATACAGGCAGCTTCACATTGTTCTTCCTGCGGACATACTCTGCCGCATACAGCAGGTAAACTGTTATCTTTTTTTATTGTATCTATCGCACCTTTAAAATCTTTTTTTGAAATCTTATAAATAAATTCCTTTATATTTATATTAACAGGGCATCCCTGTATACATTTTGGTTCTTTGCATTGCAAACATCTTTTAGCTTCATTTATTGCTTCTTCTTCTGTATAACCGAGTGGTACTTCAAAAAAATTTTTTATCCTTTCTTCTGGTTTTTGCTCCTGCATCTTTATTCTCTGTTTTTTTGCTTTAGATATGTTTTCTTCTGCCATTTTATACTTCCTTTATTTTTTTATTTAATCTGCAATAATGTAAAGATTCCTCTTCTTTATCTTTATATGCGGATAATCTAACCATAAGTTCATTAAAATCAACTAAATGGCCATCAAAATCAGGTCCATCCACACAGGAAAATTTTGTCTGTCCACCAACCGTAACCCTGCATACACCGCACATACCTGTAGCATCTACCATCATAGCATTTAAACTTACTATTGTTTTTATATTGTATTTTTTTGTAAGTTCAGAGACCGCTTTCATCATAACAACAGGACCTATTGCTACAACTAAATCTATTTTTTCTTTTTTATCAATTAATTTTTGCAAAATATCTGTTACCAACCCTTTTTCACCATAACTTCCATCGTTTGTTGCAATAAAAACTTCATCAGATACAGATTTCATTTCATTTTCTAATATAACAAGTTCTTTTGATCTGTATCCTATTATGGATGTAACTTTATTTCCTGCATTTTTTAATTCTCTTGCTATTGGGAAAATAGCAGGTGTCCCAACTCCACCGCCAATCATAACAACATTTCCATAATTTTGAATATGAAACGCGTTTCCGAAAGGCCCTGCTATTGCATATAAAAAATCGCCTTCATTAAGTTGCCCTAATTTTTTAGTTGATACCCCAACCTCCATAAATACAATATAGACAATTCCTTTTTCTTTTTCCCAGTCATAAATTGTAAGTGGTATTCTTTCGCCTTTTTCATCAACTATTATAACTACAAAATTTCCCGCCCTTGCATTATAAACTATATGAGGCGCTTTAACTGCTATAAATTTTATATCTTTTGTTAATTCCTTTTTTTCAATTATTTCATACATTCCTGCTCCTTTTAAAAAAAAATTTTTGAAATTTTAGCATTATAATTTTTAATTGTCAAGATTTTTAAAATTT
>DYKL01000313.1 GCA_020722645.1 Acetofilamentum sp.
TTCTTAGCTATCGCCTGTAAAACCTGAAAAGTTGTAAGTAAGTTCCGTTAAAAGAAAAGATTGCTTTATTCCGTATTGTTTTGATGATGTAAAATACTAATTTTCAGATTAAAAATAATATTATTAACATTTAAAATTTCGTTACATTCTACTTTTAACTAAAAATTAAAATTTTGGCTTGTAATGAATTTTATTTCTTTCAGAAGTTAAAAATCTTGATTACCAATATTTTATTTCTACAGACTATTTTTATACATTTTCATTTTTCGGAATAAGACAGAAAAAAATTTTATTTTTCAAACTCTTCAATTAATTTATCTATTTGAGGATTATTAGGTCTGAGTTTTTTTGCTTTTAACAAATAATTATTAATAGCAATTTTTTTACTCTCTTTGTCAAGATTTCTGTGAGTTTCAGCTTTTTCGATATATTTTTTAACAATATCGTCAATGGCTCGATTAGCTTCGTTAATTTTTGTAACAGGATAAACAGAATCTAAATCAAAAGTAAGTGCGTTATTATATTCTTCAATAGAGGCAATTAAATCGAAAGCGGCTTTATCAATATTGGAGTTTTTGAATAAAATACCGGTTTCAAACAAAGAATCTGCTTTATTGATAGCATTAAAATAATCTTTTGCTTGAATGATTTTAATATTAGCCAATTCGATACCATTTTTAGCTTCAATTCCCGAAAATAAGATAGTATCGGGTGGCACAAATTCAAGTGCCCGTTGATAATTTTCAATAGCTTTATCAAATTGATAGTTTGTCATAAATTTATCTGCTGCTTCAAGATATTTTTCATAATTTGCTTTATCTTTTTCAGCTTCACTTTTTTTAAAATTTGATAGATTTTCTTCAGCTTTTTGTTTTTCAATCAAAGCCCAAAAACTGAAGGCTCCCATAACAACAATCAAAACAACTGCAATAGAAAAGAATATTCTTTGTTTTCTTCGTTTTAGTTTTAGAACGGCTTTTTTGCTGTTAGAAACAAAATTTTTCAAATCAGGTTTAAGATACAGTTTGTCTTCGTATGGTTTAATATAATCTAAGTCATTATCGTCAAGAAGTTTGTTTCGTTTTTGATAAGCATAAAAAGCATTTTCGATAAATTTTTTAATGTCATTGATTTCTTTTTCCAGACTAGTCATTCTGTCATAAATTCTATCAGCAAGACTATCGTGTCGGAGTTCGTAATTTCCATTTTCGTCTTTATCTGAAATAATTCTGACATTAACAAAATACTGTAAAATATCAAGTAATTGTTTTTCATCAATATTAAAGCCTGTAATATGGAGGTCATCAAGAATATTTTGGAAAGTTATTCGTTTTTTAGTACCTTCCGAAGAAATCATTCTTTTTAGCACAGCTTCGCCTTTTTCACTATCAGGCATATTAGAAAGTTGCTCGTCGAGGAACTGTGTAAGAACGTTTCCAATATTTTTGATTTCATCTAAATAAGATTTTTTTATAACAATTTTATCGGGATTATTTTCAATAGCTTTTTTATAGAGAAAATCCATAATAACCTGTAAATAAGTCAATTCAATAGTACCTTTTTTGTCAGTAAGTCTTTCAGTAATCAGGTCAATTATGTCTTGTTCGAGTTCAATATCACAAACTCTACAGGGTTCGGCAATAACTTGTGCCGCTTTATTTTTGTGTAATTGTTCAATTCTTATTCTGTTAAGAAACAACTGCGGTAAAAAATCTTCCATTTCGGTCAGATTAGCCAAATATTCTTCGCGAATTACAAAAATAAAATTTACTCTTGAATTATTTTCAACAATTGTTTTAACAGTATTAATAAAATTTTTGCGTTTATCGAAGTCAGAAAGGATAAATATTTCTTCGAATTGGTCAAAAACCAATAAAACAGGTTTGGATTTTCGCTCATAAATACAATTCAAAATATCAATCGGATTGTTCAGATTATTGTCTTCGCAATTTTTTTTCAAATCTAATAAAAAATTATCATAAGGTTCATTATTGCATCTGATACTAATTGGGAAAATATCTTCGGAAGGGATTTTATTCAAAAGACCGCAAGTAACGACAGAGGACTTACCTGAACCTGAACGACCGTAAATAAGCAAAATTTTAGATGAATGAAATTTTCTAAAAATATCTTCAATTTCTTCGTCTCTTCCAAAAAATATATCATTGTCGTTTTTGTTGTAACTATCTAAAAATTTAAAAGGTATTCTTTGAATTTTCTCACCATCATTTTTTGTTTCGATTTGTGAAAAAATATCATCTAATGAAAATTCATCTTCGTAACTCATAAATTTAGTTTAAAGTTTAAAAAGTCAATAAAGCCTGACTTGAAAGGATTTTAAATAATGTTAATTTGTTATCAATAATTTTGTAATATTTAATTTGTTCGTTGATGAGTTTAATATTCAATCATTTCAGTGTATATTTGATTATACTTCAAACTCAAATTTTACAACTTCGTTATCATCAGAAAAATTTTTCTCATTTTTTACAGGTTTATATTTGTTAAAAGTATTATCATCAGAAAAATATTCCCAAAATTTCATCAAAAGTTCAATTTGTTCTTTTTCTCTTTCAGTTCCAAAAAGATTAAATTCACCGCCATTCCATACTGGTCTGTATTTAATAATTTTATTAGGTTCCCAATCTATATACATAAACACATCAGTAATTTGTTTATCACCTTCGTTTGAAATAATAATTAAAGGGTCAAGATTCAAATAAGCATCTTCGTTGGGTTTAGTAATAATAACAGCTGGAGAATTCATGAGTTTTTGCATAATTTTTTTAGTAGCTGAAAACTCGGAACTTGTACCAATAACTTCGGAGAAAGTATGAATAAATTTAGGGCTTTTATTTTTTGGATAAAAAACACTTACGTCCCCAACAGAAATAAAAGGATAATCGGCAAGGAATTCGAGTTCTGTAATCAAAATATCCAAATATTGTTCGGCTTCTTCACAATAATTTTTTATATCAGCTCTTGTAAGATTACTGGCAGAATGCTGTAATTTATTTCTCATAATTGTCATGTTGTTGAAGGCTTTTTGAGCGTCGCTTTCACCTTTACCTTTAATAAAATAATCGACAAGTTCGGGAATGAACATTGCATATTCTTCATTTTTAAAAATTCTGACAGTATCTCTGAATAAAGCTATCCATTTACCGAAAGTTGTTCTGGTAAAACGTCCTGCAAATTCTTTTGTAAACCATTCAGGAATAGGATTTTTAAAATTTTTGATATTGTCAAACAAATCGACGAGTCCGATTAAAGATAAAAAATGTATTGTATTTTCAGAAATACGCAATAATTTCTGTAATCTTTTTTCATTTTGGTCGAGATATTCTTCTGTATTTAATCGCCTGTATTCTAGGGCAATAGGATAAGGGAATTCATTTTCAATTTTACGTTTAGTTTTAGTATCCATAATAGAAAAATAATATAAAATTTTTTCAAAGATAAAAATTATTCATTCATACGATATAATCTTTTAGCAAATTCGGCTTGAATTTTATCGTAAAAAGGACCAATTGGTAGTTGTTGATAAGGAATTTGTTCATAAAAAGCATCTATAAATCGAATTTCATTTCCTTCTTCAACCCTAGCTTTTGTTCTTTGAAGAACAAATATTTTTAGTCGAGAAGATATATAGAAATTAATTGCAAACCAATAAACATTTTCAGGCACTTCACCTTCGGGTAAATCTTTTATTTTTTCTTTTTTAGATTTGTATAGCCTTCTTGCATTTACAGCTTCGACACTTGTATAAAAAGGTCCGACTGCTATCATTCTTTTAGATAAACCTTGCCAAAGTTCTTTTTCGAAATCTATTAAATATCCGTATTCAATACTATTAGATGTTCCTAATATTTTATATGCACCGGACTTCTTTTCAATATCTACACGCACAAAAAACCAGTAATAATAAGCTGTGTCATCATCATTATGAATATTCTGAAAAGTATTTACGTTAATTTTATCAATTTTAGAAGGAAATAGAGGATTTATGCTTAAAAATATAATAAAAAAAGGAGTTAAAATTTTGATAAAAATTTTGGCTCTTTTATTAAAGAATGTTGGTAACAAATTTTAATGTTTGGTAT
>DYKL01000314.1 GCA_020722645.1 Acetofilamentum sp.
TTATTTATATCCATTTTAAATTTTATTCTAAATTTAAGTTATTTTAAATTAAATTTTTATTTTTTATTTTTTAAATTTTATTTTTTAAATTTAATTTTATTTTTCAGCTTCCTTCACCTTTTTCTTCCTATCACCGTAAATTTTTAATCCGACTAATGCAGCTCCCCCTAATATACTTAAAACACCGACAGGATGCTTAATTGCATCCAAAACATTTACTATGTTGTGAACCTCTGCTACTTTAAAGTCAATTTCTTCAAAAGGTATATTTGATACATAAATTACGGATGAATTATAGCTGTCATTTACCCCCCCACCATAAACATATTTAAATTTAGATGCATATTGTCTCATTTCATCAATATCACCGAATTTTAATGCCTTTGAAGGGCATGCTTTCACACAAGCTGGTTCTAACGCGGGATTTTGCGTGATCCGGTCATAGCATAATGTACACTTCACGGGCTTTTTATCTTCTCCCATAACCGGAACATTAAAAGGACAAACCTGCGTGCACAATCCGACACCTTCGCATTTTTCTTTATCTACTACAACTGCACCGTTATCATATTTTACTATTGCATGAGCTGGACAATTCTTTACACATTGAGGGTCATCACAATGCATACACTGTCTTTTATAAAAATATCTAATGTCTTTTTCATGTATGTAAGTAAATTCATTGTCACTAAATTTATCCGTACCTTTTGCCTTTTCAACCGCCTTTCTTATTTCATCCTGATTTCTGTTTTCTATTCTTGGCTCTAATTTGTTCCAGCTCTTGCATGCAACAATACAGGATTTACACCCAGTACATTTACTTAAATCAATTAGTAGGGCCTTTCTCATTTTTTAATTTTTTAAATTTTTAAATTTTTATATAATTTTTTAAATTTATGCCTTTTCAATATTGCACAACCCGACTTTATATTCGGGAATGCTTGCATTTGGGTCAACTGCATCTATTGTCAGGTAATTTGCAGAATCGCCTGTTGATAAGCCCTTAAATCCCCAGTGCCATGTAACAGCTATTGTCTTTTCATTAACCCTTCCATTAACTCTTGCCCTGACTTTAACACTTCCCCTTTTCGTTGAAATTTTCACATAATCACCATTCTTTATTCCTTTTTCATTTGCTAATTTCTCATTAATTTCACAAAATGGCTCGGGTTCTAATTCAACCAAATAAGGGATATTTCTTGTTGTTTGTCCCGCAAGCATATGTTCTAATAGCCGGAAAGTTGTTAAAACATAAGGAAATTCATTAACATCTCCGATTTCAAGTTCCCCTACATTGCTCGTGTTTTTCTTTGTATCGGTATCAAATTTCACATAAGGAGGATACTTTTTAGATAAATCAGGATAAGGCGATTCTATCGGTTCCATGTGTTTTGGTAGAAATCCGTCTTTCAAAGTTGAAGTTAATACCCCCAACGCCGCAACACCTTCTTTTGTCAAAAATCCATCGTTCGGAATAAAGTATAAGCCCTTTTTGTTTGGTCTGTATGTATCGTCCTTAAACTTATATTGAATTTCCAGATTTTTTCCTTTTTCCGGATAAACATAATATAAAACATGCCTGTTTACCGGCCATGTCCATCCCCACCCGGGATAAACACCTTCTCCGTTATCGCTAATATTATCCCTTCTCTTTGCATAATTTGTACCCTTATTTATTACTTCATCGCCAAATTCATCTGTGCTTCTTGTTTCAATCACCCCCGCATATTTTCCAATTACATTATAAATCCAACAACATTTCATTATTTCCTTTAACACATTTTCTGCAACTTTTTCACTGTCAAAGCTAGTATTGCCGTCATTTAAATATCCATAATTGAAAACATAATTGAATGCTTCTTGCGGACTTTTAAATTTATTGATATCAAAATTTAAAACACCTTTTTCATAAAGTTTTTTCGCTAAATTTATCAAAATTTCCAAATCCGGTTTTGACTCATACAATGGCTCTATTGCTTTGTATCTCCACTGAACACATCTTCCGCTATTAGTTACACTCCCGGCTTTTTCTGCAAATGTGCTTGCAGGCAATAAATATGTAGAACTGTTTTCATTTCTTTCTGATGCTGCACTTTCTGATTCAAAAATATCTACAACAACAAGTAATTCAAGATTTTTAAATGCCTCTTTAACAATATTTAAATTCGGAGATGAAACCATAGGATTTTCTCCGAATATTACCAATGCTTTTACGGCTCCTTCTTTTGCCTTTCTGAGCATAACCTGGCTGCTATATCCGTTTCCTTTTGGCAATTGTTCATAATTTATTCCCCACAAGCCCGTTCCGTTTCCGCCTTTGTGTCCCGAAAATTTATCTTCCGGAAAATTATCTGTTAAAATATTAAAAATTTCATTTTGCTTAAATTTCCCAAGTCGTGTTTTTCCAAATGAACTCCAGTAATCATCTAATTTCTGATCTTTTTTCGGAACTGATAAATAACCAGGCAATATGTTGCTCAATCCCATATCGGTTGCTCCCTGAACATTACTGATTCCCCTCATTGCATTGATTCCGCCCCCAGGAACGCCGATATTTCCTAAAAGCAACTGCAAAACAACATAACTTCTTATATATTGTACTCCTGTTGTATGCTGTGTTGTGCCCATTGAATATAAAATAGTTGCCGGTTTGTTTTTTGCAAGTGTTTCGGCAATTTGTCGTATCTTTTCCTTTTCTACCCATGTAATTTTCTCAACCTCTTCCAAAGTATAAGAGGAAACATTTTCAACAAGCTTGCTGAATATCGTATCTTTATTTGTCTTCATTTCATCTGCTGTAAAAACACCTGCATAAGCTCCATAACAGTCCCCATAGACCTTTACACCTGCGGGAATCTTTGAAATTTCTTTGTCATTCTCATCAAAAATTTCCACCTCTCCCGACGCCTTTTCATTTTCTATTTTACTTATGAATGAAAATTTATTTTTTGAGGATACAAAATTTTTTCCGTCCGAATAAATTTCTTCCTTTACATCTTTTCCATTCTCATCCTTTCCGGTTATTGTTATTTTTACTTTATCATTTCCATTACCTGTTCTTATCTTTATTCTTTTGTTGTCCACTAATGCACTTATCTTTATTTCAATTAATTTATTTTCTTTTAACAGGAAAGGCGTATTTGTCCTGTTCATTAAATATGTCTCATCATACCATTTGTTTTCAATTATTTCTTTACATATCCCGTTTATTAATGCGATGTCTGTTCCGGGGCGAAGCTGAATGTAAATATCCGACTTATTTGCTGTTTTTGTATATCTTGGATCTGCAACAATAATTTTTGCCTCATTCTTTTCTCTTGCTTCCGTAACCCACTGAAATCCAATGGGATGATTTTCAACAATGTTGCTTCCGATAATAAAAATACATTTGGCATTTTTAATATCCACCCAGTGATTTGTCATTGCACCTCTTCCGAATGAAGGACTTAAGGCACTAACAGTTGAAGCGTGACATTTTCTTGCCTGATGTTCTATATTGTTTGTACCAAGTATTCTTGCAATTTTTTGAATCATATAGTCCTCTTCATTTGTAGCGTGAGAGCATCCGTAAAATCCAATTGCATCCGGTCCATATTTTGTCTTTATCGCTTTTAATTTTTCAGAAATTTCATCATAAGCATCATTCCACGAAATTTTTTCCCATTTTCCGTTTCCGGATTTTTTTAACGGGCTTTTAACTCTAAAATCATTGTATATCTGCTGAATTGCCGCATTACCTTTGCTGCATAAACTCCCCTTGTTTATCGGATTTTCTTCATCTCCTTCTATATGGATAACTTTATTATCTTTAACATAAATTTTCATCCCGCATCCGACAGCACAATACGGACAAACCGAGTAAAAAATCTTTCCTTCAATTCCCGGAGAGGTTTTGGATTTCTTTGTTTTTGTTTCACTTGCTCCGACAATATTAGAAACAGCAATTCCAGCTGTAACAGCACCACTTATTTTTAAGAAGTCCCTTCTGGTAATCTCAAAACCGTTATCGATTTTCCCTGTTTTTGTTTTTAATTTTTCTATTTTTAAGAGAAGTTTAAATGTTTTATAAATTAATTTATAAATTAA
>DYKL01000315.1 GCA_020722645.1 Acetofilamentum sp.
GGCTTTGCGAAGTAATCTTAAACCCGAACCGGTTTTAACGAGTCAGCTACTTCGTGCCTCGTAGTGACGATTTACTTCTTGCTTTTGCTTCGTACCTCGCAATGACGTTTGCCTCGCAGAGACGAAAAAGCGGGTGAAAAATGCAAGTTACAAACTTGCATTTATTTGAGCATTTAAGACGAAGTCTTAAACGAAATAAAAAGTTTTATATATACTTTTGATTGCAATTTTAAAATGTAAAGTCTTATAATATAGTATTTTATGTTTCGGACAATAATGATTACAAATCCGAAAGAGCATAAATATTTCTAATTTTATGTTATATTTTAAATCCTAAAACTGTTACGTCATCTGTTTGCTGATTAGCACCTTTCCAATTTTCAAAATTATCAAGAATTTTTTGTTTTTGATTTTTCAAACTTAGTTCTGTATTTTCTAAAATTAATGTTTTAAATTGGTTTTTTTGATATTTTTTAAAACTTTTATCGCTCAATTGGTCATAAATACCGTCTGTTAAGATATACACAATATCATTTTTTTCCATTTGTATTTCATTTTGCACAAATTCAAGTTCAACAGGATAAAATCCAATAGGGCAACGTGTTGGTTTTTGTTCAATTAAGGCTCCGTTTCTGACAATCCAAAGCGGTAAATTTGCACCCGAATATTGCATTACTAAGGTGTCTAAATTTAAGGCACATAAAGCAATGTCCATTCCGTCTTTGCTGTCCGAGCCAAATGTTGCAAATGTTCTTTTAAAGCGTTCTCTTACTATTTCTAAAACAGTGTTTACCGAATACGTTTCTTTTCTTGTTATGATATCGTGTATGTATGTGATACCCAGCACCGTAATAAATGCACCGGCAACGCCGTGTCCGGTACAATCGGCAACAGCAATAATTAAATAATTTTCAATTTTGTTTACATAATAAAAATCGCCGCTTACAATTTCTCTGGGTTTGTAAATTAAAAAATACTCACTAAGATAGGTTTTTATTATATCATCGCTTGTCAGCATTGATTTTTGTATATACGATGCATAATTTATACCTGCTAAAATTTCTTTATTTGCGGTATCTAATTTTGAGTTAGTTAAGCTTAAAGTATTATTGGTTTTTTCGAGTTCTTTTTTTCTTTGTTCCAAATCCTCTAAGGTTGCTTGTAATTCTTCGTTGTATTGTCTTAATTCTTTTTCGGTGGTTTGCAGCTCTTTATTTTTTTGTTTTAGCTCTTGTTCGTATTGTTTTAAAGTTGTAATATCTTCTTTTATTGCTACATAATTTGTTATTTCGCCTTTATCGTCTTTTATTGGTGTAATAATTGCTTTTTCATAAAATTCTGTTCCATCTTTTTTGCGGTTTATAAATTCACCTTCCCATGTTTGCCCGCCGGTAATGGTTTCCCACAAATTTGTAAATGTTTCTTTTGGCGTTTTTGGCGATTTTAAAATTCTTTGATTTTTACCCAAAGCTTCCTTGACAGTGTAGCCGGTGAGTTTTGTAAAATGCGGGTTCGCATATTCAATGCTGCCTTTTGTGTCTGTAAAAACTATGGTTGCTTCGCTTTGTTCTATTGCTGTAAAGTATTTTTGCAATTCTTTGTTTTTATTTTCTATAATGTCTTTTTGAGATTGGATATTTTCGTTTAACGATTTTAATTCTTCGTTGTTTTGTCTTAATTCTTCTTCGGCGGTTTGCAGTTCATCATTTTTTGCTTTTATCTCATCTAAATTTGAAAGGTAAGCCTTGTATGATGTTTGTCGAGCATATTCAAAAATATTAATTAATATACCTACAACCGAATAAGTAAAAATAAAGCGAATAATAACTTCGTTTGAATATGTATTTGTGAGAAAATCCGGTTTTACAGCAAGAATTGTAAATGTTACGGCAATTAATATTAACGAATAAATTGTTCCATTTTTATTGCCAATCAATGTTATTGCAAGCGGCGGAAAAACGTAATACCAAAACAATCCGGTTGTTTCTGCACCGAGAGAGCAAAATAATGCAAGTTCGAGCGAAAACATTAAGAACAACATTATATGAGCCGATAATTTTATTTTATCAAAAAATTTTAGAATAATCAGATTGGCAAAAGCCAAAATAAAAAAAACGGAAATAATTATACTGTATGTTATTCTGCCTTCAGAAAATCCTTTTATTCCAAAAAATAGTAAAGAAAATAAGGCTGTTGATGTAAAGAAATATATTAAAAATTTCTTTCTTCTGTCCTCTGAATTAATATCGAGGATACTAATTATTTTTTCTTTTATTTTCATTTGTTTTACTTAGTTATTGATAGACCCGCTTTTTCGGAGTGTGCAACTTTTCTCACAACCGTAGGTCGTAATCCGAAAATCTTAATTTATAAATTATAATGCTTGTATTCTTATTAAAATAAGATTATTACCTCATTAACTATTAACAATTAAAAATTAACCATTACTTAATTCATCTATAACTAAATATACAAGTGTCTGATTTAACAATTGATACCCAATTTCTCCAAAAGTTGTTGCATAAGTTAAGTTAAATTTTTGATTAGAGAAATCACCGTACAAATAGTTTAAGATACAATTACAAGCATAAGCCGGCTTAACTTCACTTGGCAAAATATTAACAAACTTTGCTCCGTAATTTTCTATTTTTTCAGCAAGCATATATGTTTCATTCTTGAACAAGGGTGCATAAAAGTTAACTTCTTTTTTCTGTTCGTCGATGTTTAGAAAACTCTTGTTTATCATTGCCCCGTTTTGATTGGTGATTAACGGAAAACGAATATCATACCGGTTTTCTGATAAATAGTCGGCAAAATTACGCTCTACTCCGTTGATAAAACATTTATCTTGTTTAAACCCGTCTTTTGGAAATGTAATTATGTCTGAGTTTTTGTCTTGATTAAAGATATTAACGATTTCAATTCGCCCAATTTTGTTAGCAGGAAGTTTAATATTCATTGCAACCACACCTTCTTCAAACTTATCGCCGGTTTGTCCGTTATAAACTTTTGCAGTTCTTTTACCTAATTCGTCTAAGTGCATTCCGGCAATATAACCGACTATCGGATTCTGAAAAATATTAGGATATGAAAGTGAATAATGAGAGAAATCAATATGAGATTTAGAGTTGTACGGAATAATTACAATTGTATAACCATTTTCAAAACCGGTAGAAGCGATTTGGTCTTGGTTCGAAGGATTATAAACTTTTATGGCAAAGTCAATTGCATTAACACTCTGGTCTTCAATAAAAACCATATCTCTACTTTCTTGTCCTTGTGAAACATCCATAAAATAAGGGATTGTTCCTCCTATCCAATTTCCTTTCGGTAATCTGTTGAGTGCTGTTTCATCACCGGTTATCACTAATTTACTGCCGGTTAATATTAAACGCACGGCTTCTTCTATTGTATATAATTTTCTTTCCATTTTTACCATGTTTTAAATATTTCTTTAAAATCTTTTTGAACTACTAATGAGTATTTGCTGCATAAATCATAAAGACGGTCAATTGCTTCGTTAATCGAAATCTCGTTCGCCATTACCTCATTATGTATCTTAGATATAAGTACTTGTAACACATAATTTGAGTATTTGTATTCTCCTCCTGTACTCAAAATTATTTTTTTCCATTCGGGACGGTTTTTGTCAGGTATTGTTACTGCCATAATTAATATTTAGATAGCTTAAAAAAAAAGTAAATTTATAAAATAAAGTTCAAAGTTGTTTATATTTGTATTGAAAAACAAAGCATATACAAAATGAACATTAAAATATATTTATGGCAAAATTAGAAATAAATATAGAAAATTCAAATTTTTAAACTACAATTTTTTTTTTTTGGAATTTATTTTTTTTATTCCAACTAACGTAAAACTTAATTACTGATTATCAGTTACTTATATTTTTAAATTTTTATTCAATTTTTTTATCTTTTTTTTCGTTAGCAAAATTATTCAACGGAAAATTTCAGTAGGGCAATTCCAACTAACGAAAAACTTAACTTATTGAAAATCTGCGTTTAAGTTAAACCGTAACTTTTCCTTATTTTACGTAATAGTTATGTCCAGAAGCTTGATTA
>DYKL01000316.1 GCA_020722645.1 Acetofilamentum sp.
AAAACAATCAATAAATAACTAGTCCTTTTATAAAAGTTTTATTGAGGTATTCGTTAATTTTATTTTTAATTTCGTCTTTTATATAGTTTAATTCCTGTTTTAAAGCCGGTGAATTTATTTTAACGTATAATAAACCTTTCTGTACAAAAATTTCGAGCGTGTATTTTGAAACTGCCGGTCCTACAATATCAGACCAGTTATTTACAATTCTTGCTGTATATAGTTTATCTGACATACCTAACGCTGCAAAATAATTGTCTAATAAACTGCTTAATGGTTTTGATTTATTTATGTGGCTCATATTTTTTTATAATATTGAAGATTCATTAAACTTGTATAATTCTGTTTGCTTTTTCTGATTTATATTACTACTAATTCGTATTTCAAATCCCAACTAAATAATTAGTTGATTTATAGATTTTTCGGACTGCAAAGCCGAAAAAGTGAAAGTGTCTTAACATACCAAATTCGATAAAAAATCAAAAAATTCGCAAATTTCTTTGTTCGTCTAATTTTATTTCATTGTTATCTAACATATTTCTAATCAGATTATTAAAAACATCTTCCTTTGCTTTTGATTTTTCAAGAAGTTCTTTTACTGTCATAGGTTTTACTGAAAGCAAATCCAAAATTAAATCTTTCAGTTCTTTCTGATGTTCTGCATCTCCTTTTTGTCTGTTATGGCAAACATCACATCTGCCACAGTTTTTTGAATCAAATTCTCCAAAATACTCCAACAACAAACGACTTCGGCATTTATCTTCTGTCCTGACATAATTTATTACTGCTTCAACTCTTTTTTTATAATTTTCTTTCAAAAAATCGTAATTATCTTTGCTTATTCTGAACGATTTTGGGTTAATTCTGTCTTCCAAAAATGTGATATATGGAGTTGTTTTTTTTGGCAAATAATCAATTATACCCAATTTCGCTAACTTTTCGAGATGCAGATAAATTACTTGCGGTTCTGTTTTTGCCATTTTTGCCATTTGATATTCATCTATTTGCACATATTCGCTGAAAAGTCCGGTAAAATTTCGCAGTAAAAACTTAATAAAACCGTCAAATTTCGGGTTTTCTATCTGAAATTTATATAACTCGGTTCTGTCAAGCAAAATATGAATTTTTGAACGTACAAATAATTCGTCGGTATATTCCAAATAACCTTCTCTTTGTAAAAATTTCAGGCTGTTATATACTTCTAAAGCATTGAAATTGTAATTTTCTGAAAATTTTGAAAGTACAAATTCAAAATCTCTGTCTTTACCATTATTTTCAGGAATTCTGAAATAATTGCATATAGCCTCGTAAACTGCAAATATTTTTTCCTTAGGGGGAAATGATTTTTCAATATTATCGAAAAGATTTTTCACATCTTCATCGTTATACAGCAAAAAAGCATAAGCATCGTTCAAATCGCGTCCGCCTCTGCCGGCTTCCTGAAAATAAGCTTCGAGTGAATCTGCTAAATCAATATGAATTACAAATCGCACATCAGGTTTGTCAATTCCCATTCCAAAAGCATTTGTAGAAACTATAATTCTTGTACGGTCTTGTTTCCAATCATCTTGTTTTCTGTCTTTTTCTTTTGGCTCTATTCCTGCGTGATAGAAATCGGCTGATATGCCGTGCGATTTTAAAAATTCTGCAACCTTTTCGGTTAATTTTCGGCTACGGACATAAACTACCCCTGTGCCGGGAATGTTTTGGACGAGTTTTAATAATTGTCCAAATTTATCTTCTGTTTTACGAACTATGTATATTAAATTTTTTCGTTCAAAACTTTTTCTGAAAACATTGTGCTTTTTAAATTCCAGTTTATCCTGAATATCATCAACAACCAAAGGAGTTGCAGTCGCAGTTAAAGCCAGAATAGGTATTTTAGGAAGATACTGACGAATTTCTGATATTTTCAGATACGAAGGTCTGAAATCATAACCCCATTGTGAAATGCAGTGAGCTTCATCAACTGCTATCAGATTGATTTTCATTGACTGAACACGTTCTATAAACAATTGTGTTCCAAGTCTTTCGGGGGAAACGTATAAAAATTTATATTCGCCGTTCACTGCATTTTCAAGCACTAAGTCTATTTCCTGACGACTCATTCCTGTATAAATTGCGGCTGATTTTATATTTTGTTTTTTTAAATTTTCAACCTGATCTTTCATCAGGGCAATCAAAGGACTTACGACTATGCATAAACCTTCGTGAGCCAAGCCGGGTACTTGAAAAATAATTGATTTTCCGCCACCTGTGGGCAACAAGCCAAGTGTGTCTTGTTTTTTATCTGCAGCAGATACAATAATATCCTCCTGTAAAGGTCGAAAAGCAGGATAACCCCAGTATTCTTTTAAGACATCAGTGTAAATGCTCATTTTTTATATTTTTATATTGTTATATTGTTATATTGTTGTATTGTTGTATTGTTATATTGTTAAATTATTAAATTGTTACATTGTTACATTGTTGGCTGACGCCTTAACTATGCACTATGCACTATTAACTATGCACTATACACTATTAACTATGCACCATGCACTATTTACTATGCAATATTAACTATATTTGATATTTTTAATAACCACATAGACACATAGTTCACATAGATTATTAAATACATTATTTCGTAACAATGCACTATTTACTATAAACTCAATAACTTAATAACTCAATTACTCGAAAACTATTTAGTGTCTGTTAATAAAGTGCCAAGTTTATAAAGATTGCCCTGAAAGGTTTAAAACCCTGACCTGTAAGGGTATTTTATTGAAAATCAAATGCTAATACTTTATGAACTTTATGAACTTTATGAACTTTATGAACTTTATGAACTTTATGAACTAACTCAATTTAGTCTCCGTAAGAAAGTACAACCTGAGCTGAAAATCCATTTCCGGCAGACCAAAAAAGAGTGTCGGGATAATAATCGTCTTGGATATCTTCAAACCTAGTGCTGAAAGAATAAACAGTCTGGTCGTAGTTTACTTTATCGTTTACCTGAAAATAAAGTTGTTCGGAATTATAATCACCGTCAAAGAAAAACAAAGACTGCCCGATAATCCATGTTATCGGAAAACTATTGGCTTGAATATCAGGTAAATTTATCGGTGTTTCGTTTAATCCTCGGGCAGAATATTCAAGTTCAAATAAGCCCCCCAGAAAATCCTGCGGCATCCACACATTTACAACATCAACATAAATTTTTGAAGGAGGTGGCAAAACATCAACTTGCATCACTGATGATGCTGTATCACCGTTACAGATTGCGTTTAAGGTTATCTGATACCTTCCTGAATCCTGATAAATGTGTGTTGGATCTATATCTGTTGAACCTAATCCATCACCAAAATTCCAGAAAAAATTAGTTGCATATTGTGATTTGTTGTAAAAAGTAAATTCACAAGGTGCATAGAGCTTATCACCTAACGTTTCAAAATCAAAATCAGCATAAATTGGCATCGGGTTTTGGCTGACATCAACTATCAATGTTTTTTCGACAGTTGTTTTATAATTTACTACTGTCAGTTTTACGGTGTATGTTCCGGAGTTATTATAAATGTGAGCAGGTTCTTTTTCAAAAGATGTTGTACCATCTCCAAAATCCCATGTATATGTAACTTCTTTGGGTTGATAAAAAACATCTAGATAAAACTGAATTTCATAAGGCGGAGTACAATTATTAGCCCAAAAACCAATATCTTTGATATCAACTTGTCCTTTTTTGGCACACGAAGAAAATATAACTCCTAAAAGCAATAAAAAAATATAACTTTTTTTCATAGTGGTGTTTTTTAAAGTTAATATATTTTGATAAAATCAGATAATTAGTGCCTGTTAATAAAGTGCCAAGCTTGCCCTGAAAGGGTCTAAAAGCTTGCCCTGAAAGAGCCTTTTATTGAAAATCAAATGCTAATACTTTATAGACCCTTTACAGGGCAGGCTTTCAACTTTATGGGCATTGTTAATTTAGTATAGATAAAACACCATTCCATTTTAACATTAAAAGT
>DYKL01000317.1 GCA_020722645.1 Acetofilamentum sp.
ACAATATTACAATGAAACAATATTACAATGAAACAATATTACAATGAAACAATATAACAATGAAACTTAAATTATTTACTCTCTTGACATTATCAATGTTTTTATTTATGTGCAAATCTACCGAAAAAACAAGCTTTAAACCCGACTATAAACCCGGACCGCCTGCTATTGTTTATAAGACAAAAAAAGATTATTCAAAAAACGTCCCTGTTATTTTATCAGACGACAAAAAAACTGTCTCGGCTTATTTCGGACCTTCCGATTTGGCTAACAAAGGACAAAATGTTTATCCTACTCAACTCAACAATGATTTTTTGCTTGACAATATAGGAATTAGTCAAAATGTTGCATATACAAGCCTTTTAATTGATTCGTATTGTAAATCAATGAAACTTTTTACTGCACAGGAACTTTATTCACTTATCATTGACTTCGACCCGCTCGAAGAAATGTATAACTGCGGCAACCGCTCTGCAATGGAAAATCAGGTTGAAACTCTTAACAAAGTTATTGACGACAAACAACTTAAAAATTGCAAAAAATTAAAATAAAAAACTGAAAAAATGCATATCAACGTTGAAATAAAAGCTAAATCATCTGATTCAGAAAAAATAAGAAAAATATTAAAAGAACAACATGCTGAGTTTAAAGGAATTGATAATCAAACAGATACATACTTTAACGTAAACAACGGAAGACTTAAATTAAGAGAAAGTAACATCGAAAATCATCTAATTTTTTACAAAAGACAAAACATCAAAGAACCTAAACAGTCTGACGTTTTACTCTTTAAAACAAACCCTGAATCCGAACTGAAAAATATTTTAACTCAATCCTTGGGTATTTTGGCAACAATTGTTAAAAGCAGAGAAATCTATTTTATTGATAACGTCAAATTTCATATTGATAATGTTCAAAGTCTGGGTGATTTTGTTGAAATTGAGGCAATAGGCAAAGATAATTTCTCAAAAGAAAAATTGACAGAACAATGCAATTTTTATTTAAACCTCTTTAAAATTCAAAAAGATAACTTAATATCCGAATCATACAGTGATATGATTTTAGGCAAAAAAAATGACTAAAAAAATAATTTTTATACATATCTTTTTTTTTACTATTATTTCAATCTTCGCACAAACAAATCCGGCAAACAAAAAGGCTGATATCTTTTTTAAAAAAGCTTTAACTTATTACTATTCCGGCGACACAATCCGAACACTGCAAATGTGCGACAAATCAATCCAAAAAGACCCGAAATACACAGAACCTTATGTTCTCAAAGCTCAGATTTACTCGGAAAAAAAACAATATAACTCTGCTACGGAGCTTCTTTTGAAAGTTTTATCAATTTCACCGGATTATACTCAAATTTATTACATTCTTGGTCTATATTATTTCAGAGCAGAAGATTACGAAACCTCAAAAAAATATCTGCTCGAATATATTTCGAGACAGCCCGATAAAAACGAACATAAAAAAGCTCATAGAATAATCAGTATAATTGATTTCAGAATTTATGCCATTGAAAATCAGGTTGAATTTGAACCAATTAAACTGCCCGAACAAATAAACACAAGCGAAAAAGAGTATTTCCCTTCGGTTAGTGCAGATAATAAGGCGATTTTTTTCACAAGACTTATAAAAAACGAAAACGGCGAAACACAGGAAGATATTTATGTCAGCTATTTTGATCAAAATGAGTGGATTAATGCAAAAAGTTTAGGCATTCAGATAAATACACCGAATAATGAAGGTGCTCACACTATCTCTGCTGACGGAACTTTTATTATTTTTACAAGATGCACGCAAAACGAAAGTTGTAATTTATTTTGTTCACAAAAAGACGAAAGCGGTTTCTGGCTGCCTCCTGTTGAATTGCCGGCACCTGTAAACAGTCGTTACTGGGACACACAGCCCTCTCTGACACCTGACGGAAAAACATTATACTTCACAAGCAACAGACCGGGTGGGAAAGGTAAAATGGACATTTGGGTAACAAAATATTCCGGAAACGGAAAATGGTCAAAACCAAAAAATCTTGACACTAACATCAATACCGAAGGAAATGAAATGAGCCCGTTTATTCATTTCGACAAAAAAACGCTCTATTTTACTTCTGATTTTTTCCCGGGTATGGGAAAATTCGATATTTTTTGCTCAAAAAAAGACACCATCGGAAATTGGTCTAAACCGATAAATCTTGGATTTCCAATAAATACAGAAGCTGATGAATACAGATTAGTTATCGATCCACTCGGAGAAAAAGCATTTTTCTCTTCCGAAAGAGAATATAAAAACCAACACGATATTTACTATTTTGAATTACCCGAACATCTTAAACCAACTCCGACAATATATCTAAGATCACAAATTTTCAGAACAATTGATTATTTGCCAATAAATGCAGATATTATTTCCGTTATCAATTTAAAAACCTCAGACACATTGTACTTTATGCAAAACACACAGAAATTTACTGCCTGTATGCCTGAAACCGGAGAATATGCCCTTAATATTTTAAAAAAAGACTATTTATTCTATTCTGAAAACTTTATTGTTGATAAAATAACTGATTCAATAAAATTTTACGATTTCAATATTTATCTTAATCCTATAATTATCAATGAGAATGTAAAACTTAAAAATACTTTTTTTGATACAGATTCATATACCATAAACCCAAAATCATACGTTGAATTAAATAAACTGGCTGAGTTTTTAATTTTAAATCCGACTGTTGAAATAGAAATTGCCGGACATACTGATAATATTGGAACTTACGAATATAACATTGAACTTTCAAAAAAAAGAGCTTTGGCAATCAGAGATTTTTTAATCTCAAAAAATATTTCGCCCGACAGAATGTCTGCAGTTGGTTACGGATATACAAAACCTCTTGCGGATAATCAAACTGAAGAGGGCAGAAAACTAAATAGAAGAACTGAAATTGTTATTTTAAAAAAATAATTTATTAAATTTGTTCCGAAAAAAAATATCATATTTGGAAAATTTTTTTTGATAAAATACACCTAAAAATAAGATACAGATGAGAAAATTAATAATTCTATTATTTCTTGCATTAACAATTAGTGCATCTGCTCAAACGCAACCTGAAATGATTTTGGTCAAAGGTGGTTCTTTTAATATGGGAAACCCTTATACCGATAAACTCAGAGAAGGTTTTGAAGACGAAAAACCGGTTCACAAAGTTACTGTTTCCGATTTTTATATTGCAAAACATGAAGTTACGGTAAAAGAATATAAAGAGTTTATAGCCGACAAAACATATACTGAATTTCAAAGGTTCGGCGTTGAACACAGACTTCCTTCTGCCCCCGATTCCGTATGGTGGCAAGGACACCCTGATGCTAAAAGGTACTGGGACAGCCAACCTGATAAATGGTGGGGTTGGAACAGCAATTTCCCAATGTTTCACGTTTCATGGTATGACGCTGTTTCATATTGCAACTGGCTGAGCGAAAAAAGCGGCTTGCAAAAATGTTACTCAATTAATGCTGATGGTGGTGTTGATTGTGATTACAAAAAAAACGGTTACAGACTACCTACAGAAGCAGAATGGGAATATGCTGCAAGAGGTGGTAAAAGTTCTGCAGGATACAGATTCAGTGGCAGTAATAATTTTAACGAAGTAGCTTGGGTTGATGACAATACTTTGCTCAGTGGTCCAAAAACTGTCGGAACTAAAAAAGCAAATGAACTTGGAATTTTTGATATGTCAGGAAATGTTTGGGAATGGTGCAATGATTTCTATTCTCCTTACTTCTACTCAAACAGCACCGAAAACGACCCTGTAAATTCAAAACCAACCGGTTACAGAATTATCAGAGGCGGTAGCTGGCATTATGATGTTGAACTGGCAACAGTTTTTTCACGTGACGGACCTAAACCGGGTTTCACAAACTATAATTACGGATTCAGAATGGTTCGTTCAAAATAAATTATCTATTTCTAAAATCAAAAAATTT
>DYKL01000318.1 GCA_020722645.1 Acetofilamentum sp.
GCACGAAATTCGGCGGTGGCGAAAAAAGAAGCGGCGAAAGCGCGGCAGGGGCGGGCAAAAATCCCTTCCCCCAGACCCCCTTCCTTTTTGCCCGCCTGCTGGAAACCCGAGAGCGTTTTTTTGGACGGCGGCGAGACTAAAAGAGAGTGGTGGGTGGGGTTTAAAATCATTTTAAAAAACAATCAGCGAATTATCAAATTTAAAAAATCCCCTTACTAAATCTGCAATTGGATTCGTATTTTGTTGTTTGTAATAATTGGCGATATCAATTGCGTAAGCAATCTTTCCTTTGTTAAAAATTCCACTGGACCGCCTTCGCCCACCCAAAAAAGCATCGCTCGTTTTTCCGCCTTTCTGTCGAAAAGTAGCCTTGATATTTTGAATATCTTGAACGGTTTTTCCTGTCATCATTGCTAAATCATTATCAGGGATCAGATCTTCCATTTCACCTTTTGTGTTGATAATAATATTGTTGTTTTTTAATTCTTGAACTAGTCGTGGGTTATTTGAGTTTTTTATTCCAAATTTTTGGCAGATATTCTTAAGTTGTGGACTTTGTAAAAAATCGTTATCTAATAAAGCCAGATATGGGATTTTAAACGCCTCTAAAATTTTAATAAAGTTGATTAAATTTTCTTTACCATCTAGTTTAATTATTCCTATATTTGCTTTATCAAAATCACAATAACAGCCGTTGTTATTATTTTCGTTAACTAAAGTTATCCTGCCCAAAACTGGTAAAAGTTGTTTTTCGGTGTCGCCCTCTACCAAAAGAACTTTGTCGCTAAAAAACATCTCTGCGTTTTCAGAATTTACAAATCTTTTAAAATGTTCGTTGCTTAAAACACCGGAAAGGGGTTGAAATATTTTTGTTGCCCCGCCAGATTTATCTATTCTAACAATTTCTTGCGGGTCAAATGTGGCAATAAGCGCAGGAGAGTGAGACGACGCAATAAACTGTGTTTTATTGTCTTCGCTTATTTTCCGTAAAAGATCGCCCAAATATCTTATGCCGTGAGGATGAATAAATACTTCCGGTTCTTCAATGCAAAACAAACGGCTTTTTGAAGTTTTATTTTTCAAAGCTAACTCCAAAATCCCAATAATTACTGCGCTCTGCGTTCCTGTTCCTGTATTTTGTATGTTTACTTTTCTGCTTCCTTCCGTAATAAAAACCTCAAGATTTCTCAATAACTCACTAGGCTTTCCTTCTTTTGTTAATTCAAAATTAATGTCGTCAACATAAGAGACAACCCTTGCACCAGACAACAAATGAGATTTTTGAGTGGCAAAAATTTCTTGAATTTTAGCGTTAATTTGATTAAGTAATGTTTTCGCCTCGCCATATTTCGGTGAATCTTCTAAAATACTTTTCATCAATTGCCCATAGTATGTCCATTTTGAGCCAGTCAACTCATCAGATATATCGCGGACGGCAGGCACTTTTAACATTTTTATTAAAGCAAATCTGACATCTTCTATTTTCCGACGAATTTTAAAACCCCATAATTTAATTTCAAACTGTTGCCTTTGTTCTGTCTCTATGCCAACCTCGTCTTCTTCAGTTTCTAAATCTTCTACTCCATTTTGAAAATAATGTTGAAAACTGAAATTTATTTCTATGTCGTCAAGATTTTTGCTAGATAATGCGCCTTTTTGTTGTTTAGTTAAATTTGGAAGTCCGAAAAGTTCGTTTTTGTCGTTGTCAGTTATTCCACCAATTGTAAGGTCTATTTCAATAGGTTTTGTTGTATTAAAAAAGTCTGCCTCTTCAATTTTTATATAGTTAGGATTTTTAGTTCCCAGAAGTAAATTAAGAGCAGAAAAGACATTCGACTTACCGGCATTATTTTTGCCAACAAACAAAGAACGCGAACCATAAAAACTTATTTGCCCCGCTGTATCGTTAAAACTTTTATAATTTTTTATGGATAATTTCGTTATTCGCATTAGATAGTCTTTATTAGGAAGCCGTTGATTTTCGCCTCTTTATTTAATAATTCCAAAATCTCTTTTTGTGTTTTGCTTAGATTTTTAAAATCAAAATGATTTTCAACCGTTAGTTTTAATACCGCCACGGGGTTATATTTTTTGCTATCAATTTTTACATCTTCGAGATTGGTAAATAAAATCATTTTAAGTAATCCATCTTTGATATCTTCCAATGACGGCAAAGAGTTATTTTTACTGTGTTTGCCTTCAATAAGAAAAACATCATTTCCCTTAATTTCTGCTTCGTCAGATGTAAAATAATAAAACCCACCTAAATAATTTTGTATTGTGATTATCGCTTTTGTCCCTTCTAAGCGCTCTTTTGGTTGAACGGTTAATCTCTCCCGTTTTTGGGCTTTTTCTGCCAACATTCGCGACAATTTCATAAATTCATCTTTGCCCTTCAAAAGTTCAGCGATTCTTTTTTCCGCACTTTGGCGTGAGTGCATTTCTACTTTTAATTTTTTAGAAATTTTGGCGTAAGACTCTAATGCTCTCTGCCCAATTTGTCCAACCTTATCAATATGTGCCAAGTTCCAATGTAAAGCGTCTGATTGGTAAGAAAGAATGTTTTTGATTTGTTCTCTGATGTAATCAATATCAAAACGCTGGCTTGTAATCTTGTGCCTGTATCTTGTGCTTCTTTCAGCATCGTTGTAATAGGCAACGATAACATACACACCGAGTAAACTCATTAACGAAATTGTATCCCATTGTAAAAAATCTCTGTCGCCTTCTTTTCCTTCATCTTTAACAACGGGAATTATTGTTATTTTCTTTCCGGAAAAACCTAATGTGTCATAAACTCTCGCGTAAGGATAAGAACGAGTGCGTTTCGCCGAAACCCACCAACTTATTGCGATTTGTTTTTCTTTGTCTATCTTTAAAATAAACGATGCACAGGAAGACAAAGCTCTTTCCAAATCTTTGGGGTCAAAAATTTCTAACTCACGGCAGAGTATCGGGTTATATTTTATTCCTTTAATTTTAGCGAATAGGTCCATATTTTCCTTCTTTACGATAAATAATTTCTAATTTGTCGTTTTGGTCGGTGAAAAATGTATTTTGCCCGCCACCAAAACCTAATTTTTCTTTGATAATTGGCACGAGCGATTTTTTTATTTCAAAACCAATACTATTTCTGCCCAGTTCTCGCGCTTTCTTCATAGTCGTGCCACTACCAGCAAATGGGTCTAAAATTGTTTCACCTTTATAAGAGAAAAGTTTAATTGCGCGATAAGGCAATTCCTCTGGAAAGGCCGCAATGTCTTTTTCTAATGGCGAACCGGGCATTACATTATTCATTTCCCAAAGCGTCATATACCATTTTCTACTGGAAAATTCTCTTGTATCAACTTTGGAGTCCTCGCGAACTTCTTTAGAAATCGAGCGATAATTGAATTTTCCTTTTTGAAAAATAATAATACTTTCGAGCAGATTGTCGGGGTAAAAATACATCGGATAAGGATTTTGAAGCATTACTCCACTACGGCGACTAATTCTCAAATAACCATCTGGTTTTTTCCAAATGATCCTGTCTCTATATCTAAAGCCAGCTTCTTGAAAAATTTTTGTTGCATCAGCAACAATTGGATATTTTTCGCCGTCAATCAACATGTCATCAATATTCAAAACGGCTATCCTTCCGTCTTGTAAAACTCTGAATGTTTCTTTGGCAAAATTTCTTAATACACCAAGATATTGACCATATTCCTTAAATAAGCCTTTGTAATCAAAGGGTGCATTAAAGTAGGGTGGAGATGTTACCATTAAATGGACGCTTCCGCCTGCAACTTCTTTCATACTCATACAATTTCCAATTATAAGTTTGTGGTTTGTTGGCATAAAATTTTAATCCTTAAATAACTCGTCAACGCTCACATTTAATCCTTTGGGATTTTCTTTAGTGTTTCAATGGTCGGATTTTTATTCGCTCCCGATTTAATTTTAATAATGGTCTTGTAAGTAATATCGGACAATTTTGACAGC
>DYKL01000014.1:0-23967 GCA_020722645.1 Acetofilamentum sp.
AAATATCGCATTTATACGAGCTTAAAAAAAGAGGGAGTTTTTATACCGGACTCATGAAATTAAATTTTTTATAAATCCTCGAATTTTTCAATTCGGGGATTTTTTTATAATTCTTTCCTCCTTTTAATAATTGATACAACTTCCAAAACTGAAAAAACAATATAATTTACCAGAACAAATATAAGAAATAAACCTTTATTTTCTTTTTCCACAAAAACATAAAAAATTATATAAATAAGCAGAACAAATAGTTTTATGGTTGACGCAGCCATAAATGTGTTTGTAAAGGCTGTAATTGTTTTCCCTTTTAACGATTTTACACTAAAATAATAAATCAGATTGGTTAAAACCAAAAATAAACCTATTGTGAAAAAATTGTAAACCAAATATATTTTTGGAAAAAAAAATATTGATAATACAACAAATATTATAAATCCGGCAGAAATAAATATACTTTTAGCTAAAAATTTTTTAAAACTATTTTCCATAATCTATGTGTAAAGATTTGAATTTTTTTTCTGCGAAAATATAAATTTTATTCAATCCATAAATATCAATTGTTTTTTTATTGTAAAACATTTTTCTATAAAGTTACTTTTTTATCCGTTTTCGGCACAGTTTTTTCTATTTATCAAAATAATTGTTGTAAAACATAAATTAAAAAGTTTTTGAGTGTTATTGTTTTTTATTATTTTATTTTATTTTAATCGTTAAATCAAAAAATTATATCAAAAATCAGGTAATAAAAAAATAGTAATAAATTTTTATAATGTAAAGATTTGTTTACAAATTGTAAATTTTATGTATATCTTTTGATGTTTTTCGTTGTTTACATTATGACAATTAAAGTTTACAACAATACATAGCAATATGTAAATTATTGATTGTTAATGGTTTGTGATTTGTGCCTTATTTTTCTTTTTGTTTAAAACTTTCACATCAAAAAAATTAGTATTTTTGCACCCCGTTATATTTTTAAACAACAATCAATTAGGGATTGTTACGAAATAACATATTTAATAATCTATATGAACTATGTGTCTATGTGGTTATTAAAAATATCAAATAAACAAGTTATTTCTTAACAGTTACTTAGTTTTAACAATCGAAAAAGCATCACTATAAAATATGAAAAACATAAGAAATTTTTGTATCATAGCTCACATAGACCACGGTAAAAGTACTTTGGCTGACAGATTGATTGAAGCAACCGGAACTTTTGCAAAAGAATTCATTCCCGAACAGATGCTTGATGATATGGATTTGGAAAGGGAACGTGGTATTACTATTAAAAGTCACGCAATCAGAATGAAATACGAATATAACAATACAACATATATTCTAAATCTGGTTGATACTCCCGGACACGTTGATTTTTCTTACGAAGTTTCTCGTGCTATTGCTTCTTCTGAAGGTGCTTTGTTAGTTGTTGATGCTTCACAAGGCATTCAGGCTCAAACAATTTCAAATTTATATATGGCTATTGACCATAACCTTGAAATTATACCAATATTGAATAAAATTGATTTACCCGCTGCTAGACCTGATGAAGTTAAAGAACAAATAATTGATTTATTGGGCTGTGACGAACAGGATATTATTGAGGTAAGCGCTAAAACAGGCATTGGAATTGATAGATTATTAAGAGCTATTGTTGAAGTTGTTCCTGCTCCCGAATTAAAAACAGAAGAACCTTTACAGGCTCTTATTTTTGATTCGGTTTTCAACCCTTACAGGGGTGTAATTGCATATTTTAGAATTTTTAAAGGTACTCTTAATTCAGGACAAGCAGTAAAATTTATAAATACAAATCAAAGATATGAAGCTCAGGAAATAGGTTATCTCGGAATGGATTATACTCCTTGCGAGCAACTTACAGCCGGTGAAGTCGGGTATATTATTTCGGGAATAAAAATTGCAAAAGAAGTTAAAGTAGGTGATACTATTACAACAGTCGACAATCCCGCAATTATAGCTATCGCAGGTTTTGAGGAAGCTAAACCTATGGTTTATGCAGGTGTTTATCCAATTGAATCTGACGAATTTGAGGATTTAAGAACAGCATTAGAAAAGCTACAACTTAATGATGCTGCAATAACTTTTACTCAGGAATCATCTTTAGCTCTTGGGTTTGGATTCAGATGCGGTTTCCTTGGCTTGCTTCACATGGAAATTGTTCAGGAAAGACTTGACCGTGAGTTTGATATGAACGTTATTATGACTGTTCCTAATGTTACTTATCAAGTTTACACAAAAAAAGACGAATTTATCGAAATTCATAATCCTGCTGAATTACCGGATGTCAAATTTATCGACTCTATTGAAGAACCGTTTATAGATGCTCAAATTATTACCAATACTGAGTATTTAGGCGGCATTATGAAACTGTGCCTTGATAAAAGAGGTGTTCTAAAAAAACAACATCATCTTGTAGGTAACAGAGTCGAATTGAATTTTAATATGCCTTTGGCTGAAATTGTTTTTGATTTTTACGACAAATTAAAAAGTGTTTCTAAGGGATACGCTTCTTTTGACTATCAAAATTCAGGGTATAAACGTTCAAAATTAGTGAAATTAGATATTTTACTTAATGGCGAAAAAGTTGATGCTCTATCATCATTGATTCACGAAGATTTTGCTTACAACTTAGGTAAAAGAATGACAGAAAGACTCAGTGAATTAATTCCAAGACATCAGTTTGATATACCTATTCAGGCTGCAATTGGTGCAAAAATAATTGCTCGTTCTACAATCAAAGCATATAGAAAAGATGTAACATCTAAATGCTACGGTGGAGACATAACAAGAAAAAGAAAACTTCTTGAAAAACAGAAAAAAGGTAAAAAGAAAATGAAACAAATCGGACGTGTTAATGTGCCTCAGAAAGCATTTATATCTGTTTTAAAATTAGACGATTAACCACTTAAAATAAAAATTTATACTTATTTTAATTATGACTGAAAATCAAAATTGGACATTAGAAATCAAGCCTAAGAGACATTTATTTGATATTAACTTCAAAGAATTATGGCATTATAGGGATTTGATAATGCTTTTTGTTCGCAGAGATTTTGTTTCAAAATACAAACAAACTATTCTTGGTCCTCTTTGGTTTGTGATACAACCTCTGCTTACAACTTTAATGTTTGTTGTTGTTTTTGGTAATATTGCCGGAATTCCGACTGACGGTCTGCCAAAAATTTTGTTTTATATGACCGGAATTACTGCTTGGAATTATTTTGCAGAAAGCCTTAGAGCAACTTCAAACACATTTGTTCAGAATGCCGGAATTTTTGGAAAAGTTTATTTCCCAAGACTTACTATGCCTATTTCTGTTGTAATATCAGGATTAATTCAATTTTTTATACAGTTTCTCTTTTTAGTTGCTTTTATGATTTATTATGCAATTGTTGGAGCTGATTTTAGTCCGAATATTTATGTTCTTTTGATACCTGTTTTAATTTTTATAATGGCTGGTTTAGGACTTGGTTTTGGAATAATTATTTCTTCATTGACAACAAAATACAGAGATTTGACAAACCTTGTATCCTTTGGTGTTCAATTATGGATGTATGCAAGTCCTATTATTTATCCTCTTTCAGAAATCCCCGAAAAATATAAAATTTTTATAATAGCAAATCCTGTTACTCCAATAATTGAAACTTTCAGATACGGTCTTTTGGGTTCTGGAACTTTCGATTTTTTATATCTTTTGTATAGTTTCGGTTTTATGGTTGTTGTTTTAGGTATTGGTATTCTCCTTTTTAATAAAGTTGAACAATCATTTATGGATACTGTATAGTTGAAACTTGTAATGTTTGTAAAGTTATAAAGGAAATCAAATAATGAAAATAGACTTTTTAAATATACAGAAAATAAATCAATTTTATGAACCTGAACTTAGCAATGCTGTATTATCAGTTTTGAAGTCAAATCACATTGTTTTGGGTGAAAATGTTCAGAAATTTGAAAAGGATTTTGCTGAATACTGCGGTACTAAATATTGTATCGGAGTTGGTTGTGGTTTAGATGCTTTAATGATTATTTTTGCTGCATATAAAGAACTCAAAATTTTTAATGATGGCGATGAAGTCATTGTTGCGGCTAATACTTATTTTGCTACAATTTTAGGGATAACCAAAAATAATTTAATTCCTGTTTTTGTAGAACCTGATGAATTTACTTTTAACATAAATCCTGATTTAATTGAACAAAAAATAACAAAAAAAACAAAAGCAATTCTTGTTGTGCATTTGTATGGACAAGTTGCTAAAATGGATAAAATTAAAAAGATAGCAAAGGATTATAACTTGAAAATAATAGAAGATGCCGCACAAGCTCACGGTTCTGAATTTATTAGACAAAAGGCTGGAAATTTGGGTGATGTAGCGGCTTTTAGTTTTTATCCTACAAAAAATCTCGGTGCTATTGGCGAAGCAGGTGCAATTACAACAAATGATGACAACTTAGCTGATGTTATAATTTCATTGCGTAATTATGGAAAAGAAAAAAACGGCGAAATTTTAAAAAACGGTATTAATTCAAGGCTTGATGAAATTCAGGCGGCTGTTTTAAATGTTAAACTCAAAAAATTGGACATTGACAACGAAAACAGACGAAAAATTGCAGAAAAATATTTTACAGGCATCAAAAATCCGCAAATTATATTACCCAAATTTGATGATATAAAAGAGCATAATTGGCATTTGTTTGTCATTCAGACAGAAAAACGAGATGAATTACAAAAATTTTTGTCTGTAAAAGGTATTCAAACCATTATTCATTACCCAAAACCACCTGTCAAAATGAAAATTTTTAGTAAATTTGCAAATGATAATTATCGTATTACTTTATTTTTAACCGGTAAAATTCTAAGTTTACCTTTAAATATTTCGTTACAGCAAGAAGAGATAGATTATATTATTGAAACAATAAATAATTTTTAATTCATAATTTTAATAATTAAAACATAAAATTAATATACTATGGAAAAAGAATTAACAACAAAAAACACCAAAAATGAAATATTAAATGCATATAACGAATTACTTGAAATATTTCAAAAAAACAAAAAAGAACAGCCCAAAGAAGTTAAACAACAACAAGAAAAAATAAATTTAGTAGAAAAAGTTAAAGAAAATTCAGAACAAAATATTATAGAAACAATAAATAAATTTAAAACAAATATAAATAATGAACTTTATAATTTATCAGATTCTTTATTAACTGAATACAATAAATTTACAGAATTACAAAAAGCTATAGAAATTGAAGAAAAACGTTTGAAAGAATTATATGAAATTAATTCAAATGCTGATACATTAGCAGTATTATTATTGACACAGAAAGAACAAAAAGAAAAATTTGAACAAGAATTAAAAGAACAAAAACAAAAAGTAGATAAAGATATTCAAGAAGCATTGACAAAATTTGAAATAGAAAAACAAAAATTTGAAGCAGAAGATTTAGAATATAAAAATAACATCAAAAAAACAAGACAAAGAGAAAATGAAGAATATGAATATAATTTGAAATTAACCCGTAAAAAAGAAAATGATATTTATTCCGAAAAAATGGCTAAGTTGGAAAAAGATATAGCTACACGTAAAGAAGCCTTTGAATTAGAAATTTCTCAAAGAGAAGAATCTGTTACAAAAGCAGAACAAGAATTAAAAGAATTAAGGTTAAAATCAGAAAATTTTTCAAAAGAAATTGCAAAAGCAGTTGCTGAAACAGAAACCAGAATAACTGAAAAATTACAAATGGATTTCAAATATCAAACAGATTTAATGGCAAAGGAAACAGAAGGAGAATTAAAACTAAAAGAACAAATAATTCAAACATTGAACGAAAAAATTAAAGACCAAGATAATTTAATAAAGCAATTATCACAAAAATCAGAACAAGCAGAAAAAAATGTAAAAGAAATTGTAATAAAAGCAATAGAAAATTCATCGAAAATACGTTTTGTGGAAAATATAAAAGATAATAATGCAGAATAAAGTGCGAAAAGTTTTAATAACCGGCGGAACAGGTTATATCGGCTCTCATACAGCGGTTGTTTTTATTGAAGCCGGTTATGAAGTCGTTATAGCAGATAATTTATCGAATTCTAAAATTGAAGTCCTTGACGGAATTAAAAAAATAACCGGCACAAAACCTGAATTTCATAAAATTGACCTATCTGACGAAAATATTACTTCTGATTTTTTTAAAACAAATAACAATTTTGATGTTATAATTCATTTTGCTGCTTATAAGGCTGTCGGTGAATCGGTTCAAAAACCTTTGATGTATTACAAGAACAATCTGAATTCGTTGATGAACGTTTTAGAAGCAATGCTTACTCATAAAATTTCAAATTTAATATTTTCATCATCTTGCACTGTCTATGGACAACCCGATGAATTGCCCGTAACTGAACAGTCGCCTGTTAAAAAGGCACTGTCGCCTTATGGAAACACAAAACAAATAGCCGAAGAAATTATTTCTGATACATTAGCCTCAAATAATTATCTAAAGGCAATTTCTTTACGATATTTTAATCCTATCGGTGCTCACGAATCGGCTGTCATTGGCGAGTTACCGCTTGGTGTACCTAATAATCTCATTCCTTTTTTAACTCAAACAGTTGCCGGAATCAGAAAAGAATTATCGGTTTTCGGGAATGATTATAATACCCCCGATGGAACTGCTATCAGAGATTATATCCACGTTGTTGATTTGGCAAAAGCACATTTGTTTGCTGCCGAAAGATTATTGAAAAATAAAAATAAATCTAACATCGAAACGTTTAATATTGGTACAGGACAAGGAAATTCGGTTATGGAAATCATTAAAACTTTTGAAGAAGTTACAGCTCAAAAGGTTAATTACAAAATTGCTCACAGAAGGGAAGGTGATATAGAAAAAGTTTGGGCTGATACAAAATATGCAAATAAAGAATTAGCTTGGAAAGCTGAACTTTCATTGTCAGATGCTTTGTTATCAGCATGGAATTGGCAAAAAAGATTGTCGTAAAATGGCATCTTTATACTTGATATTTTTTGATAAAAAGAGTATCTTTGCGTAAAATATTTTTATGGAACATATTTTAGAAAAAATATTCAAATCACCACGTCTATACGAATACTCAAAATTGATAAATAATAGACTGGAAGAAGAACAAAAAAAACGTTTGGAGTTTTATGAAAAAATAACACCAAGCATAAAAGCCGAATTTATTAACGGTCAAATTATAATTCATTCGCCGGTTATGTTACGCCATAATCGTGTTTCTTTGCTTTTTTCGAGTTTGTTAAATAAGTATGTGATTACAAATAAATTGGGCTTTGTTGGAGTTGAAAAAATATTAATAAAACTCACTCGTAATGATTTTGAACCTGATGTTTGTTTTTTTAAAAATGAAAAAGCACAAAATTTTACTGATGACCAAATGTTTTTTCCAGCACCTGATTTTATTGTTGAAATTTTATCAAAAAGCACCGAAAAGAATGACAGAGGTGTTAAATTTTTAGATTATGCTTTTCATGAAGTTGGAGAATATTGGATAATTGACACTGAAAAGGAGTTTATTGAGCAGTATGTTTTGAAAGGTGATAAATATGAACTGTTTAAAAAATCAAATGACGGTAAAATAAAAAGTTTCGAAATTAAAGGTTTTGAAATTCCTGTCAGAGCTATTTTTGATGAAAGTGAAAATTTAAAAGTTTGGCTCTTATATGAGAAATTGTTGGTGGATTTAATAAAAGCCAAGAACATCAAAGGTGTTAAACATTTGTAGGGTAAAAATCCGTAAGACCGCTTTCAAGCAATCAAACGGATATAATGCTATAAATAGAATATCTACCCACATTTTTTAAGAAAAGAGCCAAAAGTTTTAAATAATATTTCATAAAAATTTGGTTTCTTATGGATTTTCGAATTGTTGTAATTGGTGCTGGTGTAGTTGGTTTGGCTATTGCTGCTGAACTATCAAAAACCTTTTCTGATATTGTCGTTTTAGAAAAGAATTTGAAATTCGGACAGGAAACTTCAAGCAGAAACAGCGAGGTTATACATTCAGGTATCTATTATCCGCAAAATTCTTTAAAAGCTAAATTTTGTGTTGAAGGTAGAAAATTGCTTTATGATTATTGCATTAAAAATGAAATTTCATATAAAAAATGCGGGAAATACGTTGTTGCAACAAACGAAAAAGAAAATGAAAAATTAGACGATATTTTAATTCGGGCAAAAAAAAATGGTGTTGAAAATGCAAAAAGAATAAGTTTAGATGAATTTAAAAAAGCAGAACCAAATGTAAAAGCCTGCGGAGCTTTGCATTTTGCCGAAAGTGGAATTATTGATACTTTTGCATTGATGAAAAGTTTAGAGACGCATTCTGTAAACAATAATGTACAAATTGTTTACAATTCTGAAGTTGTAGGTGTGAAAAAAATAAACAATGCATATCAAATAACAGTAAAAGAGTCTGACTCAATATTTAATTTTTCAACGGAAATAGTTATAAATGCTTCAGGATTAGGGGCTTTTAATGTCTCATCAATGATTGGGCTGGCAAAACCGGAATACGAGTTGTTTTTTTGGAAAGGTGAATATTTTTCAGTGGGAAATGGCAAAAATAAATTTGTTAAAAGTTTAATTTATCCTGTACCCAATGATGAAATTAGTTTGGGTATTCACGCTACAATTGATATAAACGGACGTTTAAAACTTGGTCCAAATGCAATTTTAACAAATGCAATTGATTATTCGGTAGATAAAAAGAATAAGAAGGATTTTTATGAATCAGCAAAAAGATTTTTACCGTTCTTAGAACCGGAAGATTTAGAGTCAGACCAAGCCGGAATAAGACCTAAACTTACAAAAAACAGAAAAGAATTCAGAGATTTTATTTTAAAAAATGAAAAGGATAATGGATTTGAAAATTTTATAAATCTAATAGGTATTGAGTCGCCGGGAATAACTGCAAGTTTGTCAATAGCTGAATATGTTAAAAATTTGATTATTTAATGCAGTCTATGATTAAAGAGAATCAGTTAGATGATAAAATAAAAAAGTGGTTTGCAATATATACAAAACCAAGAGCCGAAAAAAAGGTTAAAGAAAATTTAGAAAAAAATAATTTTGAAGTATATTTGCCATTGAAAAAAGAATTAAGACAATGGAAAGATAGGTTGAAAAAAGTAGAAGTACCGTTGTTTAATTCTTATGTTTTTGTTAGGGTAAACACAAAAGAATATTACGAAATTCCGAAGTTAATTCAGGGATTTGTAAAGTATGTTACGATTGGTGGTCAAAAGATAGCAGTTAGAGATGAAGAGATTGAAACAATCAAGAAACTTTTGGATTATTCAGGTAAATTTGTTGATGTTTCTAACGATGATTTGAATTTATACGAAAATGTGGAGATTGCAATCGGTAAACTTAAAGGTTTTAAAGGTAAATTGGTCGAATTCAGAGGAAAATACAGAATTGCAATTAGAATTGATACATTAGAGACTAATTTATTAGTTGAAATAAATAAAAATGCAGTAAAAAAATCTGCATTGTAAAATAAATAACCACGATTTTAATAGAGCGTTATTTTGTTGATAATCAATAGTTTATAATAAAATGATGTAATCTACGTGGCGGGAGCATGTCAAAAATTGAAGTAAAAATAGAAGATTTTTCAGAGCATTTGTTTTGGGACGTTGATAAAACAAAACTTGATATCGAGAAACATCAAAAATATATAGTTAAATATGTTTTAATGTATGGTTTTATAAAAGATTGGAGATTGCTCCTAAATTTATATGGTTTAGAAAAAATTACCGAAAATGCGATACAGATAAGAGATTTAGATAAAAAATCTGCTTTATTTATTTCTATTTTGTCAAATATTCCTTTTAATAAATTCAAATGTTACACAACGGAATTGTTGAACAAAGAACACTGGAACTTGTAAAAAAAATTCAAACTATTCCTGAATTTAAAGAATTATTGCTTGTTGGCGGCACAGGTCTTGCTTTGCAGTTAGGGCATAGAAAGTCGATTGATATTGATTTGTTTGGAAGAATAGAAAATTCTGAAAATATTGTTGAAAAACTCAAAAAAATTGGAGATTTAAAAATTATTTCTACATCACAGACTATAAATATTTTTTTTCTTGATAATATAAAAGTTGATATTGTTAATTATTACTACGAATGGCTTCATAATCCGATAATTTATGAAAATATAAAAATAGCTTCAATAAAAGATATTTCTGCCATGAAATTATCTGCTATAACTAACAGAGGTTCCAAAAAAGATTTTATTGATTTGTTCTTTTTATTAAAAAAGTTCACATTAAAAGAAATGATGAAGTTTTATTTGAAAAAATATTCCGAAGGAAACGAATTTATAGTTCTAAAAAGTTTAGGCTATTTTAATGATGCAGAAGAAGAACCTATGCCGTTTATGTTTGAAAAAATTGAATGGAAAGATATTAAAGAAAAAATTATTCAAGAAATTACAAAATATTAAAAGAAATAATTTTCAACTTTTCAATCCGGATAATGATAAATCGAAATAAGTGTTTGAAAATTAGCAAACACAAAACTAACCCACATTATTCATAAATAATGTGAAGTTGAAAGTTTATAAAGTTGAAAGTCAAAATGTTATGTCGATTTTTTTCTAATATTTATTAGCCCAAATTTGGGCTAAATTAAAAACCACAAAATCCTGTAACTTTATGAACTTTAAACTTTTAACTTTATAACTCCTGAATTATATGAATAATTCAGGCTAAAACAATTTAACCCTAATCCGAAAGGGAGTAATGAAACAAAGTCATAGGTAGCACGAAGCAAATGAAACAATACAACAATGTAACATTGTAACAATAAAACTATAAAAACATAAGGTAAGACTTGAATTGTAAATAAAAAATAGTATATTTGCTTTACAAAATCAATTATAAAATGAAAAATTATGGAAACAACATTATTTGATTATAATAAATTTAAAGAAAATCCTGAATTGTTTTTTTCTCAATTACCACAAAAAGCAGAAGAAGAGTTTGCTTCTTTGTTAGAATTTTTAATATTCAAATATGACTTACATAGAAGAAATAAAAACGAAGATACAAAGAAAAAAAAGTTTAATTTATTTTCTAAAAAGCCTATATTAGTGAAAAATATTAAAAAATATACAAAAGAAGAATTGCATGAACGATAGAGTTTTTATTGATACCAATATATTTGTTTATGCCGCATTGCAAGATGATAGCAATAATAATAAGCATAAAATTGCTATTGATTTGCTTCAAAGTAATATCGAAATAATTATAAATACACAAGTAATAAACGAATTTTACAATGTTTTAGTCAAACATAAAATTCAGGATACCAAAATTATTGATTATTGTAATGAAATTATTGAAAACACTTTTGTTGACAGTCAAAATATTGAAACATTAAGAACAGCATGGCGAATAAAAATAAAATATTGTTTTTCTTTATGGGATAGTCTTGTTGTTGCCTCTGCTATTCAAAATAATTGTAGAATTTTATATTCAGAAGATATGCAACACAATCAGATTATTGAAAATTCTTTAAAAATTGTAAATCCGTTTATATAAATGTTGTAAACTCCAAATAAAAGTATAGCGATTATAAAAAAAAAATCAACAATATAACAATAAAATAACTTTCAACTTTATAACTTTATAAACTTTACAAACTATAATTCGTGTCAGATATAGCTGTTAAAATAGAAAATCTCTCTAAACAATATCGCTTGGGTGTTGTTGGAACTCAAACATTAAAAGGCGATTTACAGCGTTTTTGGTGGAATCTGCGAGGTAAGGGAGACCCGACTCTAAAAATTGGACAAGAAAATACTCTTGCAAAAGCAGGTGGCGAATACGTTTGGGCATTACGCGACATAAATCTTGAAATAAAAAAAGGAGAAGTTTTAGGAATCATTGGTAAAAATGGTGCTGGAAAAAGTACATTACTTAAAATTTTATCCCGCGTTACCGGTCCGACTACCGGTAGCGTAAAAGTAAACGGCAGATTGGCTAGTCTTTTGGAAGTCGGCACAGGTTTTCATCCCGAGCTTACCGGAAAAGAAAATATTTTTCTCAATGGAGCCATTCTCGGCATGACCAAAAACGACATCCGAACGAAATTAGATGAAATCATTGACTTTGCCGGCGTAGCCAAATATGTGGATACACCGGTAAAGCGTTACAGCAGTGGAATGTACGTGCGCTTGGGTTTTGCCGTAGCCGCCTTCTTAGAACCCGAAATCCTTGTAGTGGACGAAGTCCTCGCCGTGGGCGATGCCGAGTTTCAGAAAAAAGCGATTGGGAAAATGCAGGATATTTCGAGCGGTGGCGGGAGGACGGTGTTGTTTGTGAGTCATAATTTGAATTCGGTGAGTTTACTTTGTAGTAGTGCTATTCTTTTAGAAAATGGGAAAATTATTTATAGTGATAATACGGATAACGTTATAAGCAAATATATTGAAAATAAAAATATACTATTAGGTGATAATATAAATCTGCAGGATTTACCCAGAAAAAAAACTGAGATAATTTTCAAAGAACTAAAATTTAAAAATTATCCATTAAAATTTGGAGACAATATAGAGATAATATTAAAACTTAAAAGTAAAAATAATCAGAAATTTGAAAACATTGATATAGGTATTGGAATTCAAGACAGCAAAGAAAAAAGATTAATTCACATAAGTAATAAATTTATAAAAAAAGAACTCACTCATTTAAGCGACGATCAAGAATATCATATCAGCATTGAAAATATATTAGCACCTGGTGTCTATAATTTAACCCTTTTTTTACAAACAGCAGACATTATACAAGACTGGTTACAAGATGTCGTTCAATTTGAAATTGCAGATGGAAATCCTTATCAATTTATGAATACAAAAATAATAACAGGAGTAATTTTCCCAAAATTTAAAATGATTCAACAATGAAACAATTTATAAAAAAGAAACTTGGCATTTTAGGTGTTCAAAATTTAATTATAAAAAATAAAGAGCAATTAAACATAATAGAACGAAAAACGGATGAGATTTATTGGTCAAATGTGTTCAATAACTCAATTTCAGATTCATCGTGGTTAATAAATAAATCATTTAATCCGGGCAGGTGGGCTGCCGGATATCCTATGTTATATATTTTGTTTCGGGTTTACGATATGGTTAAACCACATAATATTATTGAATTTGGCTTAGGAGAAAGTTCAAAAATTACTTATCAATATAATCAACACTTTAAGGATTCTAAATACTTAATAATTGAACAAGATAATGAGTGGTTAGATTTTTTTTCATCTCAAATATTCAATGTGAAAAAAAATACTTCAATCCTTAAAATTAAAGAACAAAAAGTTCATGATAATATGTCAAAAGTATATGAAAATCTACAAAGTGTAACCTTAGACAACAAATACGATTTAATCATAGTTGACGGTCCTCATGGAAGTTTGCATTATTCAAGATATCAAATCGTTGATTTAATCAAAAGTAATAATCTTGCAGACGATTTCATTATAATTATTGATGATTATGATAGAAACGGCGAAAAAGAGACTGTTAACGAAATATTTAATTTATTCAAAAATAATAACATCAATTATGTTTACGGAATATATACCGGTATTAAAGAGACAATAATTATTTGTTCGGAAAAATTTAAATTTCTGGCTTCATTATAGTATAAACAAAGCGTGCAAAACTTAGCCTCACAGTATTTAGCCCCCACAGTATTATTCGTTCTCAACCTTTTTTAGCACGCGCAAAAAAACTAAATTTTGACTGATAAAATTAAAAATATTATTTCGCAAGGCGAAAACGAACAAACGGAGTTCAAACAAACGTTTAATCGTCAAGCCATAGAAACGCTTGTTGCTTTTGCAAACAGTAAGGGCGGAAATGTTATTATCGGTGTTTCAAATGATAAATCAATTATCGGCATCAAAATTACAACAGAGAGCATTCAGAATTGGCAAAACGAAATTAAATCAAAAACCGAACCTGCTATTAACCCCGACATCAAAGTTTTTACAATAGAACATAAAAACGTAATTTGCATTTCTGTGCAGGAATATCCTGTAAAACCGGTTGCTTTACAAGACAGGTATTATGTCAGAAAAAATAATTCAAATCATTTGCTTTCGGCAAACGAAATCAACGAATTGTATGTGCAATCCATTCAAACATCGTGGGACAGCTATACGTATGCCGATGCAAGCTATTCCGATTTAGATGAAGTCAAAATTACAAATTTTATAGAAAAAGTAAACTCCGGAGGGCGATTTAGATTGTCGGGAACTCCCAAGGAATGTTTACAAAAACTACGCTTGATAAAAAACGATATTCCGACAAATGCAGCAATGCTGATGTTTTCAAAAAAGAACTATTTTACAATGTGCACATAGGACGTTTCAAAACCCAATCGCATATCATTGACGATAAAATGGTTAGAGGTTCACTTTTTGAGGCAGTTGATAATACCATGACATTTATTATCAGCCATTTGAAAGTAGCATTTGAAATTACGGGAAAAACATCTCAACGAACCGAAATTTTTGAATATCCGCTACCGGCAATCCGCGAATTGGTGTTGAATGCAATAATACACCGCGATTACAAAAGCCCGTCAGATATTCAGATTCGTATTTTCGACAAAGAAATTACAATTTTTAATCCGGGAAAACTTTACGGAGGCTTAACCATAGACGACCTAAAAACCGATAACTATCAGGCACAAAGTCGCAATAAACTAATAACCGAAGCATTTTATTTAACAAAAGATATTGAAAAATACGGAAGCGGATACCGCAGAATAAGAGAACAAATTGCAGAATACCCGACCATGTATTTTGATTTTGAAGAAAATTCGGGTGGTTATCTTGTTAAGATTGGCTACGAAAAACAAAAAACCGATAAGGTCACCGATAAGGTCACCGATAAGGTCACCGATATTCAAAGACGTATAAAAATTATAGAACTAATAAAAATTAACAATAAAATTTCAACAACTGAAATGGCTGAAATTATAGATGTTACAAAAAGAACAATACTTAGAGATATAGAAAAACTAAAAGAACAAAACAAAGTAAAACGTATAGGTTCAGAAAAATCAGGTTATTGGCAAATAATAAAATAATAACATGAAAAATTTGGTCCCCATAGTATTATTCGTTTACAATCGGTTGTGCAAAAATAACATCTGCGTAATTAAAAATTTAAAGGAAAATGAATAACAAACCGCTTGTTTCAGTAATAATTCCTACTTATAACAGGAAAAATACAATAAAATATTGTATAGATTCTGTTCTAAATCAAACATATCAAAATTTTGAAATTATAGTTGTTGATGATTGTTCAATTGATAATACAGTTGAAATTGTTAAAAATATAAAAGATGAAAGAATCAGATGTTTTGTTTTAGATAAAAATTCAGGTGCACAAACAGCAAGAAACGAGGGTATAAAAAATGCAAAATATGATTGGATTGCTTTTCAAGATAGCGATGATGAATGGTTACCAAATAAATTAGAATTACAAATTAAAGAACTTGAAAAAATAAATTTTGATAAAAAATATGTAATTCACGGAAATTGCAATGTTTTTAATCATGAAAAAAATGAAACAACTTATTGGAGTTTACCTCTTACAGAAAAAGAATGTTACCAAAAATTATTAACAAATCCGACACCACTATTTCCTGCTATTTTAACATCGAAAGAAATTTTACAAAAAATAGATTTTTTAGATGAAAATGTTCCTTCATATCAGGAATGGGATACTTCTATCAGGTTATCAAAATATTGTAAATTTATTCATATTCAAGAACCGTTATTTATTTATCATCAGCACAAAGGAGAAACTATTTCTAAAAATTTAATAAGAGACATTTTGGGTTATCAGTATATAATAAATAAACATAAAAATGAGATAATTGAAAAATGCGGTTACGAAATATGGAAACAACATATTACAATACAGGTACAAAAGTGCATTAACTGGAAAATACTCAAAAATGTTTTTTATTATCAAGATTCAAAATTTCCGGAAATTTTTTCGGAATTGGTGGATTTTTTAATTATGAATGTTTATACTAATTTTGGCTATAAAGAAAAATACGAAAACATCAAAAAATCAAAATCTTTTAAATTAGGAAATATGCTTTTAAAACCATTTATCAAATTAAAACATGCTCAAAAAAATAACACATAACGACCAGCTCCTTGCTATTATAATTTCAAGTAAATTTAGCGAACCGGGTATCCGTTTTTTCACGCCCGACGATTTTTCGCAACAACTTGCATTTATGAAACATCCGCAAGGAAAACTGATTCAGCCGCATGTGCATAATGCTGTTAAACGCGAAGTGCATTTTACAAAAGAAGTTCTCTTTATTCGTAAAGGAAAAATTAGAGTCGATTTCTATACCGATAATCAAACATATATCGAAAGCACAATTTTAGAAACCGGCGATGTGATTTTACTCTCGGAAGGCGGGCATGGTTTTGAAATGTTGGAAGAAACCGAAATGATTGAAGTAAAACAAGGTCCCTATGCCGGTGATAAAGACAAAACTCGCTTTGAGTCAAATGTTCACAATTTTAATCTGATTTAAAATGAATTTTGTACCCGTCAACACCCCCTTACTTTCCGGTAACGAAAAAAAATATCTGAACGAATGTATCGAAACCGGTTGGATTTCATCGGAAGGCTCTTTCGTAAAGCAATTAGAAGAAAAATTTGCCGAAACGGTCGGTCGCAAATATGGTATTGCAGTTGCAAACGGAACTGCCGCAATTGATATTGCTGTTGAAGCTCTCGAAATAGGCAAAGATGACGAAGTTATAATGCCCACATTTACAATAATTTCGTGTATAACACAAATTATCAGAAACGGTGCAAAACCTGTTTTTGTCGATTCAGATGCTAACACATGGAATATGAATGTTTCGCAAATCGAAGCCAAAATTACTCCGAAAACAAAAGCAATTATGGTCGTTCATATTTACGGATTACCTGTTGATATGAACCCTGTTGTAGATTTAGCAAAAAAATACAATTTAAAAATTATAGAAGATGCTTCTGAAATGATTGGTCAGACTTACAACGGAAAACCTTGCGGCAGCTTCGGAGACATTTCAACATTTAGTTTTTATCCAAACAAACACATCACCACAGGCGAAGGAGGTATTGTTGTTACGAACAATGCCGAACTTGCAGAAAAATGTCGCAGTCTGCGTAATCTGTGTTTTAAACCTGAAAAACGCTTTGTTCACGAACACTTGGGCTGGAATTACCGTATGACAAACCTGCAAGCCGCACTCGGTGTGGCTCAACTCGAAAATATTGAAAAACACATTATTCGCAAGCGAGAAATCGGGAATTTATATAACAGTTTATTAAAAAATGTTCCAAATATTCAACTTCCATTACAAAAAACAGATTTTTCTGAAAACATTTATTGGGTTTACGGAATTGTTTTGGATAAAAAGTTAAATGTAAATGCCGAATTTATGATGAAAAAACTTGCCGACGAAAAAATCGGCACACGTCCGTTTTTTTATCCCATGCACAAACAGCCTGTATTTAACAATCGCGGAATGTTCTTAAACGAACACTATCCAATAGCTGAAAATATGGGTGATTTCGGATTTTATCTGCCAAGCGGTCTTGGTATTACAGATTCTGAAATTGAAATTTCGGCACAGAAACTTATAAATACTCTTCAAACTGTAAAATCATGAGTAACTTTAAAAAATACTCAACATATTACAACCTACTCTACCAAGATAAAAACTACGGGGAAGAAGTTGAATATGTCGAAAAATTAATAAAACGACATACCGAAATTCCTGTTACCGAAATACTTGATATGGGAAGCGGAACAGGACGGCACGATTTTGTTTTTGCTCAAAAAAATTACCGAGTAACCGGCATCGACCTTTCGGAAGAAATGACTCAAATTGCCCTATCAGCCTGTGTTAAAAACACTGAGTTTCACACCGGCGATGTGCGTTCGATTGAGATCAACAAACAATTTGATGCGGTAATATCATTGTTTCATGTTGCAAGCTATCAGACTACCAATGAAGATTTTGAAAAATATCTGCAATCGGCTAAAAAACATCTCAAACAGGGCGGAGTATTCATTTTCGATTTCTGGTACGGACCGGCAGTGCTGTCGGACAAGCCGACAACCCGAATAAAACGATTGGAAAATACCGAAATTAAAATAACCCGATTAACCGAATCCGAAATTTTACCAAACGCAAACACGGTAAATGTAAACTTTGAAATGCTCATTGAAGACAAAGAAACCGGACAATTAACCAAAACACGCGAGTTACACCCGATGCGCTATTGGTTTTTGCCCGAAATTGAATATTTTTGTAAGCATGTCGGATTTAAAATCGAACGTTCGTATAATTGGTTTTCGGAAAATAAATTGAGTTTGGAAAGTTGGTATGGTGTTTTAATTTTGAAAAAAATATGAAAGTAGGAATTTGGTTAAATAATGATTATAAAGCTGAAATTGGAGGTGGATTTTCTTACTACAGTAAATTAGTTAAACATATTGATAATTATGTTTTTAATGAAGAATTGGAAATAGTTTTTATTTCCCAAAATAATTTTAAAGAAAATATAAAAAGACAACAAATTGTTTTACCCGCTATTTTATACAAACGTCCATTTCTTAAAAGAATTATTGTAAAAATTCTTTCTTTTAATTATTATTTCAGAAGAAAATTTAGAAACAATTATAATATAAAAAACCAAAAATTGAGAAATGAAAAATGGACAGAAATCTTAAAACAAAATAATATAAAAGTCATATTATATTTAACCCAAGCTCAAAAACATATAGAAAATTATCCTTTTATTACAACAAATTGGGATATTGGGCATAAATCAACCTATTCGTTTCCTGAATTGTCAGAAAATTCAACGTATTATTATAGAGAAAAATGGTATTCACTTTTAATACAACAAGCATTATTAATTTTTGCAGAGTCCGAAGCCGGAAAAAATGAATTGGTAAAACTCTGCAACATTATTCCGGAAAAAATTGAAGTTGTTCCAATTTTTAGTGGAGGGCTTAGTAACCTTGTTGTTGAAAAGAATGAAATAAATACTTTTCTTAAAAAATATGAATTAACTAAATTAAAATACTTTTTTTATCCTGCTCAATTTTGGGCACATAAAAATCATTACAATTTAATTTTAGCATTTAAAAATTTTTTAGAGAAAAATAAAGACTATAAATTGATTTTTACCGGGCATGATTATGGTAATTTAAAATATATAAAGGACATTATACAAAAGGAGAAATTAGAGGAGAGTATTATATATTTAGGTTTTAGAACAGACAAAGAAATTAAAATATTATATGAAAATTCAGTATCTTTAATAATGCCTACCTTTTTAGGTCCAACCAATATGCCTTTACTTGAGGCAAGAGAATTAGGTTGTCCTGTTTTATGTTCTAATTTAATAGGACATAAGGAATTAATGGGTGACGGTGCTATATATTTTAACCCTGACAATCAACAAGAGATAATTGATGCGATGAACTATATTATAAATCCTTCAAATAGAAAGGACATTCTGATAAAAGCAAATATTTCTTTAACAAATACATCAAATACAGTAGAAAATGCTGTTTATATGATAGAAAAACATCTGCTAAATATTATGCCAATAAGAAATTGTTGGTATTAAAATAATGTTTCGTCATCTTTAAAAAAAATTGAAACAATACAAAACAGTTTATCTTATAAAATAGGACGTTCAATAGTTCGGTTTTTTGATAACCTTACATTCGGTTTATTAAAAAAATAAACAAACCGACATTCACAGCGTTATTGAAACTTTAACTGTTTTCGATAGCCAAAAAATCAGAGAAAATGCAGTTGAAAAATATGATTTATCAATCCAAGCCCAAGACTACATAACGCTATACACCAAAATAATTTCAAAATCCGTTTAATTTTCATTATCTTTGCTTTATGCAAAACACCCCCGAAATAAAACAATTCATTGCCGAAAATGCCGATTTATTTTGGTATATTCCCGAAAATGAGAAACAAAATATCAGCCACGAAGTTTTGGTGGAGTTTATTTTGAACTATGGCGATATGGCACAAATCAAACAACTCTTTCGCCTGATAGGTTTAAAAACCGCGGCATCGGTATTTTTTTCGATGAAGGATAGAAAAATAGGAAATTTTTATCCCGAAATACACAATTTTTTTTCACTCTATTTTAAACGTCATGCATAGCGAGATATTTAATCAAAATCAAGTGCAATTACTCCCGTTGATGTCCGGATTCAAGCGTGAATTTTACTTAGTCGGCGGCACTGCGATAGCTTTACATATCGGACACCGACAATCTATTGACTTTGATATGTTCAAAAAAAGCGAACTCAAAATCCCAAAAATTATCTCCAAAATTTCTGAGTCGGAATACTCCCACACAGTTACACGTCGTGTATCCGAACAACTAAACTTGATGTTGAACAAAGTAAAGCTCACTTTTTTTCAATACCCCTTCGACATAGATACGCCCTGCAAATACGAAAATGTGTTCAAATTGCCGAATTTGCTGACATTGGCAGCTATGAAAGCATACGCATTAGGCAAAAGGTCGAAATGGAAAGATTATGTTGATTTATACTACATAATTAAAAAGCATCATACTGTAAATCAAATATCTGAAAAAGCAAGTGCTGTTTACGGCGACTTATTTTCCGAAAAACTTTTTCGAGCACAACTATGTTATTTTAATGATATAGACTATTTGGAACCTGTTGAATTTTTGAACGAAAAGCCAACTGAAAATGAAATCAAATCATTTTTAACCGAAACCGCACTTAATTTTTAATTTTTACTTATGCGTAACAAACCTTTTTTCTTTACCATAAACGAAACAACGCCGAAGGACTGAGGAAAACCACCGAAAACGTTGTCTCACAAATACCTAACAAGCATGAATAATTGATATTTAAACGTGGAAATACAAACCCTGAAAATCTTCCGGGAATTGTTAGCCTAAGTTTAAATCAACATTCTGAAAAATAATTTGAAAAAAACATTAATTTTGCATTTTAAAATTTAACCCGACTTTACCTTCGCAACCCGGTTACAATGATTAACCTCCAAACAATTCGGAACAGAACAAAATTGCATACAACAACAGTAAGTGCTGAAAATGAGCAATTACGTATTTCGGAATTAAACAATTGTATATCTGTTCTTAAAACCTTTTTTGCAGATAAACCCGGAGTCAATGTTCTGCTTTTCGGCTCAATCACACAAGAATTTCAATTTACGCCCGATTCCGATATCGACATTGCGGTTGAAAATTTTACAGGCAGCCGATTGGATTTGTATTTGGACCTAGAAAAATTATTCCGTCGAAAAATAGATTTAATTATTTTGGAAAAAATACCTTTCAGAAACGAAATCATTGAAACAGGAATAAAAATTCAATAAAATGCAAAAATACAGCATTCTAAAAGGATTCATCGAAAAACAAAAACAAACGGTCATTAAATTTGTTGATGACGTCCTGAAATTAGACCTCAATATATACGAAAACCAATATGTCTTTGCTCTGAAAACACAACAATTATACACAGCCGTGGAAGACATTTTGGAGCGAATTGCAAAAACTTTTGAAAACTCAATTCAAGATTTCCAAAAATATCACAGCGAATTGTTGCGACGTATGACAATTGAAGTGTCGAATCATCGACCTGCCGTTATTCACGATTCTACATTTATTTTTTTAAACAAAATAAGAGCTTTCAGGCATTTCATACGCCATGCCTACGATTATGAACTTGATAAAGAAGAATTAACATTGTTACAAAATAAAATCAAAACAAATTCGCCGAATTTAATCAACGATTTGGAACTATTTGTCGTTTTTTTGGATGATTTATTAAATGAGTAAACACTCAAATTTAGAAGCATTTATGCCCAAACTCTCAATAATTACCGCAAATTTAAACAATGTCGCCGGCTTGCAGAAAACCATTTAAAGTGTTGTTAATAAAACTTTTACAGGTATTTTTAAAAATAAAATCTGTTTTATGAACACAGAATTTGATATAAACAATTTATCAGAACATCTTTTTTGGGGTTTAGACAAAAACAGTTTAGATTTTCAGAAGAACAAAACAATACTTATCGAGTGCGTTTTTACGCGAGGCAATTTGTCTGATTTTCAGATTGCACAATAGAAACGATTAGATAAGAAATTGTTAAGGATGAATTTTTAGCTAGTAAACAATCATTAAAATGAAAAAATATTTCAATATAGCCGGTCCATGTAATGCAGTAAAACATTATATGGTACCTGTTTTGCATCGCAATAACGAATTGATTAAATTAGTAGAACAGGAACATTATTTTGTAATTCACGCCGCAAGACAATCGGGTAAAACAACCTTAATCAAAGCATTGGTAAACCAATTAAATGCCGAAGGAAATTATTATGCCCTGTATTGTTCATTAGAATCGGTGCAAGTTTTTTCCGATGCCAACGAAGGAATACCCGAAATTTTAGGAAATATCAAAAAATCTGTTTTATTTTCTAAATTACCGCACAAAGAACGTTTTGCAAAAGAAATGCAAGACGCCACGCTTTCAACTTTAATTTACACAGCCTTATCTAAATATTGTGATATTCTCGATAAGCCGTTTGTAATCTTTTTTGATGAAGTCGATGGTTTAAGTGATGATACACTAATCACGTTTTTGCGACAGTTGCGCGATGGTTTTATAACCCGGCCCGAAGTTCCGTTCGTTCACAGCATTGCCTTAGTCGGAATGCGAAACATACGCGATTACAAAGCAAAAGTCAGAGACGGAAAAGCAACACTCGGTTCTACAAGTCCGTTTAATATTATTACAAAAGCATTGACCATAAAAAATTTTTCTTTAAACGACATCAAAGATTTATATGCACAGCATACTGTTGCTACCGGACAAATATTTACGGAAGATGCAATACAAAAAATATATGAACAAACAGACGGACAACCTTGGTTGGTAAATGCAATAGCAAGAGAAATCGTAACTGAAATTCTTGAAAACGATTACACCAAACAAATTACGATTGATTTGGTAGAACAAGCAATTCAAAATATTATTTTAAGACGTGACACTCACATAGATAGTTTATTAGACAAACTAAAAGACCCAAGAGTGCAAAAAATTATTGAGTCAATAATTTTGGGTAAATCAAACGAAATAAATATCTTAGATGACGATGCTCAATATTGTTTCGATTTAGGCTTAATAAAAAGCGATGATAAAGAGATAATTCCCGCAAACAAAATATATAACGAAGTTATTATTCGAATTTTATCATATAACACACAATTTCATTTACATACGCAAGTTAAAAACATTTGGATTGATGCCGACGGGAAAATAGACATGAACGGTTTACTCAAAGGTTTTCAACAATTTTGGCGAGAAAACTCAGAAATTTGGATAGAAAAATATGATTTTAAAGAAGCAGCGCCACATTTAATTTTGCAAGCATTTTTGCAACGGATAATTAACGGAGGCGGCTCAATATTAAGAGAATACGCCGCAGGACGTGAACGAATGGATATTTGCGTTATTTATCAAAACTATAAATACCCGATAGAATTAAAAATAAAATACAACGAATCGACTGTAAATAAAGGCATTGAACAATTAAGCAGTTATTTAGACAAACTCGGCGAAACAACCGGTTGGCTCGTTTTATTTGACAGAACCCCCGAAAAAACTTGGGACGAAAAAATAAGCTGGACAACACAAACGATAGAAAATAAAACAATTCATATAGTTGGTTGTTAATAAATCAAAAAAACAATAATCAAAATGAAAAAATATTTCAATATAGCCGGTCCATGTAATGCAGTAAAACATTATA
>DYKL01000014.1:24067-24307 GCA_020722645.1 Acetofilamentum sp.
GCTGGACAACACAAACGATAGAAAATAAAACAATTCATATAGTTGGTTGTTAATACTATAAATCTTAAAATTTAATCCGTAAATGCACCCCAAACTCTCCATAATTACCGTAAACCTCAACAACGCCGAAGGAGTTAAAAGATAATATAAAGTGTTGTAATTAAAATTTTTACCGATTATGAATATTGGCTCTTTTATGAAAAATTGTTGGTAAAATTTGACATTTTTGGCATAAAGTCG
>DYKL01000319.1 GCA_020722645.1 Acetofilamentum sp.
GCTAATTAACTAATTGGCTAATTAACTAATTGGCTAATTAACTAATTGACTAATTTAAAAAACATCCATTATTTTGACTTTGTAAACCAAAGTAGCATAAGGCGGAATCTCGCCCGAACCATTTATTCCATATGCTTCCGAATAAGGAATTATGAATGTTGCATGCTCACCTTTTTTCATATTCAACAAACAAAACAAAACACCATTGTTAAAGTTAGATGCATTAAGACTTTTAGTACAATTTTGACAACTGAAAACATTAGACTCATTATTTATTAGATAAACCGAGTCGGAATAAAAAATATTTGCATTTAAATAAGTAGCAATATTTCCATCATCAGGGTCATGATTCTGAAATTTATAAATACCGTTTGTGAAAATAGTATCAGGATCCAAGTTATTTACAAATATGTATTTATTTATTTTACTGTTTTCTTCAATATTCGGGTCGTCTGATTTAGCTCTAACTTCGTAAACAAGAGCAGAATAAGGTTCTATGTCAAAAATGTTATTATCGGTATATCCAAGTGAAGGAGGAACAATTATTTTACCCATTTCACCCTCACGCATCAAAAAAACAGCTTCTTTTAGTCCCTGTGTTATGTTTTCATCATTTATGTCAATTAAAAAATCATCAGAAATATCTTTAATAGTATCATAAATGTTAGCCAATAAATAATCAACTCTTGTTTGATTTTGATTTACGACATCGCCCAAACCATCAAAATATTTAATATAGCACAAAGAATCTTCAAAAATGGTAAGGTTCCAATTCGCATATTTATCAATATAATTCCAAAAAAAAGTATTTTGAGTTATCCAGTAATTTTCGTTAAGAACTCTGAAATAAAAATAAATCGAAGTATTTTCTTCAATATTAGGAGTTTGAGCGTCTTGATAAGCAATGTAATAAGGGAAAATGATAATTCCGCTTCCTCCTTCGGAAATCAAAGAAAGCACTTCAGACCAGCCTTTCATAATATTTCTGTCGCCTATTGTTATAATTGCTGTGTCATTTTCAATAAAATAAACAGAACTATTTGAATTATTCTGATAAAACCCTGAATAAATAATCGTAACTCTTTGGTCATCAATAAAATTGTTTCCAACACCTTTATAACTGATATGATAAATAGCTTCTGAACGAGTTGTGTCAAAATCCAAAGCAGTTTGAAAAATAAAATTCAAAATTTTCTGATCTTCAAGCTCTCGGATTGATTTTTGTTTTAAACAGGAAAACAAACTCAAAAGTAATACAATCAAAACAATAAATTTTGATATTTTGCCGGTTTTTTGTAAAATTGTCATTATATTTTTGTGTTGTTATAATCAAATTACAATAGTAATGCGAATTAAGAGTTAAAATTCTATTGGCAGGTGTAGATCCTTTCAGGACAGGCACCTGCCAGAGGCAAATTGCCTCAATCATGTGTTTTCACCTGATTACAAATATATACAGAACAAGTTGATATTCAACATCATTTTTCAACTCTTAATTCGCAATAGTAATAAAAAAAAATTTTCTTTGCAATTATTTTTTTGATATAAAGACTAAAAATAAAAATTTCTTTAGAAAATATGTTTAGTAATATAATAGGACTTAAAAAATGAACTACATTTATTTTGATTTTGATGGAACATTGGCAGATAGCGTGATGCTTGGTATCGAAATAGCCAACTCAATTGCACCAAAATACGGTTTTAAAACGGTTGATATATCAAAAAAAGATTATTACAGAACACTAAGCGCCCAGGAAATATTGAAAGAATTTCATATCCCTTTAATATTATTGCCTATTATTGGTCCGGTTTTCAAAATTGAACTGAATAAACGTATTGACCAACTTTTACCATTTGAAGGTATTGACATAATTTTAAAAGAACTATCAAAAAAATATACTCTTGGGATACTTACTTCCAATTCAAGAGAAAATGTTTCAAAATTTCTCAAAAAACACAACTTATTTAGTTATATATCAGACATTAAAAGCGAGTTCCATATTTTTGGAAAACACAACTCTCTACGTAAAATTATAACTAAGAAAAATATTCCCAAACAAAATTTTATTTATGTTGGTGACGAAACAAGAGATATTGAAGCTACAAAAAGATTAAAATTGGCTTCAATAGCAGTAACATGGGGAGTTAACAATGAAACTTTGATGAAAAAATTCAAACCGGATTTTATTGCATACTCCCCAACAGATATTATCGCTTTTGCAGACGTTTTTTTTGCTCAAAAGCAATAATTTATTTTACGGAATATCTTTGTTTTACTGTAATAGATGCAGTTTTTAGTTTTGATGATGTATTAAAAGTACCTCCCCAAGAATATTCTTCGTCTGAATTTTGACCTGTTATTTGAAATACTCCCATTTTTGCATCAACAAGCTTACCTAATTTTGTGCCGGAATTTGAAGCTATGTTATCAGCTCTTTGGAATGCGTCTTCGCTTGCTTTCTGAATTAGTTCCATCTTAACTTCAGCCAATTTTGTGTAATAGTATCTTGGTTCATAAGAATAGAATCTTATTCCCTGATTTAATAGTTCTGTTATTTCACGGGAAACATATTCAACCTTCTCAACATTGTAAGATGAAACTGTAAGGCTTTGAGTAAGACTGTAACCGACTTGCTCTTGCCCAATGTACTTGCCTTCGGGAGAATATTTATCTTCGTAAATATAACCACTGCTGATTGCTTCAAAAACAATCTCTTCCTGAGAAATACCATTAGACAGCAGATAATTTTTGATAACATCTTTTTGTCTGTTTAATTCTTCGTAAGCTGCTTTCATATCAGTGTTTCCTGTTTCAAAACTTCCTGACCATACAATTAAATCAGACACAAAATCGATTGTTCCCGAACCAGTAACATCAATCGTACCTTTGTACTGGGTCCTTTGGATATAAGCATTTGCTAACAAAAAAGCTGCAATTACTATTGCAACAGAAAAGAATACAGAATTTATAGTTTTCATATTTTAAATAATTTAATTTCTTTCAAAATTACAAAGTTTATTAGTCAAATAAAATAATTTTGTGAAAATTAATTTATTTTGTGAAAAAATTTAAAATGGATAAAGAAATATTCTTTCACGTCGGACTAAGTAAAACAGCTTCCACATATTTACAAAACCGTTTTTTCAATAAAATTGACGGTATTTATTATATTGGGAACAATAATTACAAAAAATACCGAAGCATAATTGAGAGTTCAGATGCCCCGAAAATATTAGTATCTCGTGAATTTGACAGACTATTTGATTTAGAATTGGAAAAATTTGCAAAATTTTATCCCCAAGCTAAAATTATTATGGTTTTAAGAAAACACGGTTCGTGGATGGCTTCTCAGTACAGAAGGTACGTGAAAAACGGCGGGAAAAGGGATTTTGAATATTTTTTTGATATTGAAAACAACTCCGGATTGTGGGATATTAAAGAAGCATTTTTTTACAGTAAAATACAAAAAATCGAAAATTTATTCGCAAATAAACCACTTATACTTTTTTACGAGGATTTAAAACAAAATCCTGTCATTTTTTTCGACCAGATAGCAGAATTTTTAAATTGCAGTTATGATATAAAAAAAGTTAATCTTACATCTAAACATAAATCTTACAGTGAAAAGCAGTTAAAAATTCAAAAAAAATTAAATAAAATTTTCAAAAATGATTTACGTTCCAGAAACTTTTTTTTGAGTAAAGGCAGATGGATATTATGTCATATATTTTTATTCTTTTCTTTCATTATACCGGAATTTTTAGCTCCAAAAAAAAATTTAATAAATAAAAAAAGCATTGAAAACGTTGATGATTTCTACCAAAACGACTGGCAAAAATGTATAGACTACACCAAAACAAATAGTTTATAATGCGAATATAGGGTTGAAAAAATAATGTTGAACACGGATTTTCACAGAA
>DYKL01000320.1 GCA_020722645.1 Acetofilamentum sp.
TATTTTCATTCTATTGGTGTGAGAACTTTAAGGTTCTCATGGGGGTTTCATCTTCAAGATTAACATTCAAAAAATAATCACCGGAATTATCAATAAATCCAGAATAATGCAAAGAAGTTCCATCTTCCATTACAGGTAACTGAATATCACCGCCAAGATTCACATTTTGAAATTGATTTGTAAAAATACTAACAGATATTGTATCAAGAGAAAAAGCCCAACCACCAGCAGTTCCGTTTTCTAAATCAAGTAAATTATAACCGGCAAGATTGCCTGTAAAACCAAGTTCATCAATTAAAATATTACTTGCTTCAAAATAAATTCTCTCGTTTGAATTATTATTTTTAAATTCAGGCGGGAGTTTAATTTGCATTTGTTTTAAAAAAAATCCCTGCCAAAAAGGACTGTTTGGTTCAGGCATTGAAGGAGTCATATAACCTGTCGGAAAAATTATATTTGGAGAGTTCATCAATTCACTGAAATCAAAAACAGCGTTAGTAACATAAAAGCCAAAGCCTTTTAATTTTCTAAATTGAAAAGGAGAAATTGAAATATCAATTACTAATTCATCCCAACTTTGAACAGCAGTTTGAAATTGAGTTGTTACTTGTGCACCGGTAGAATCAATAGTTCCATCAGGATTTTCAGGAACAATAAAATTTCTGTCAAAAATTACTTCACAATTTAATCCCAATTGTTCAAAACCATTGCAACCCCATTCAACATAAGTGCCATTCTTTTTGAAAATTAAACTTGTTGAGTCAGCAATTTTTATGTCTGCATCAGCGATTAGTTGTAGTCTGGCATCACCTGTAAAACCACCGTTATCAAATTGAGCATTTGTTGCTTTAAAAGCTAATACAGTGTCATCAGATTTAGGATGTTTGATTGCAGTATATGCAGTTAAAAAACCACCTTCGGGAGTGAAAGTAATGCTGTCTAATACAATTGTCTGTTTATATCCCGCAACTTCTTTTGATAATCCAAATGGAAGTAATGTTGGAATTGTATTGTCTATCAAATTTGAAACATTACCATTCTCAGTTACATTATTTAATATTGCTTTTGCATATTCTACATCTAATGAATCAGGGAGGTCAAAAATATTTGACGAGTATGATGTTGCCCAAGAAAAAATTATTATTAAAAACAAGAAAATTTTAACAAAAGATTTATTCATTGTATTTGCTTTTACACTAAAAAAATTATTGCCAAAATTAAAACATTTGATTTTTTAATGAAATCCTTTTTGACGAAAATAAAAAATCAACAATAACGAAAATTTAATAATACAAATTTATTTGACAGGGGAAGAAAAATTGCTAATAAAAATCTTTTGATATAATTCAAAATTTTCCAAAATGTTTTACCTACTAAAAGAAAAAGCTCTGAAACCTTTGGTAATCAGAGCTTTATTTTTGTCTTAGCTGACCTACAAGGATTCGAACCTTGACATACAGATCCAGAGTCTGTTGTGCTACCATTACACAATAGGTCAAAGTTAAATTAAAACCCCGAGATTATCTCGGGGTCAATGCTGACCCGCCAGGATTCGAACCTAGACCGGCAGAACCAAAATCTGTAGTGCTACCTTTACACCACGGGTCAAACTTTTTTTGCGTTGCAAAAGTAAAATATTTTAATTTATCTGCAAAAAAAAAACTTATTTTTTTTACAATAAAAAAAATGTCGAATGTACGTTGTTGTCAATAAGTCTTTTACAGCTCTGTGTTGTCAGTCATTTTTTGGTTTTTCGGATTGAATTTTGAAATCTCAGCGTGTTTTTTCATTAATTTGAACGATAAAATAATCATAAATATCATCAGAGGTATAAAAATCAGTAAAAGCAGGTTATTTTCAGACATCAGAATAAAATCGTAGAATCCGTGCAATAAAATAGGGAAAAACAAACTTGACATTAATAAACCACCTTCTCTTTCTTTGGAGAATTTAGCCAAACCAAAAAAGTAACCCATTGTGATAGCAAACATTGCGTGAGCCGGAACGGCAGTAAATGCTCTTAAAATAGCTACACTTGTTCCGCTTTGAAATACGTACAAAAAGTTTTCTACTAAAGCAAATCCCATAGAAGCGAACATAGCATAGACAATACCATCAAATTCTTCGTCAAAGGCTTTGTTGTTCCAGATAAATAGATAGATAACAAGAAATTTGAAGGTTTCTTCAATCAATGCCGCAACAATAAAACTGTCCCAGAAAATTTTGTCGTAATGTCCAAAATTAAAAGCAGGTTCGAAAGCTTCGAGAATAAATCCTATCAAAATAACTGGAATAGGAGTGAGCATACCGAAAAATAAGATTTTAAAGACTTGTATGAACGGTTCTTTATCGTACTTGTCTTTTAAATAAATAAAAAGCAATAAAAGAACTACCGGTGCAGATGCTAAAAAAAATAAAGTCATATTTTAATTTTTTAGAATTTCAATATTTTCTTGTTTAAAGTATGTGTAATAACCTATCAACGGTTTTTTACCAAACCACTCGGCTTTTATATGTGGGTGAATTGTACAGACACCAATCCAAGGTGTATATTTAATGCCCGAATAAAAGCCAATGTCAGTAATAAAGGCATAAGTTTTGAATACATTTTTTTTCTTGTAACCCCATTTTCTTTTAATCTCCCCAAAACCTGCACCTATTTTAGTAAAATCGTTTTCAGCAACAAAGTTAAATGAAAAAATTCTATTTACATCATTTGAAGTGTTTAAAAATTTATATTTTGTAGAAATCGCTAATGATGTAGGATGTATATAATTATTTATTTTGAAAACTCCGAGTGTTATGTCAAAACCATAAATAAATCCTGTTTTTAAAACATAACCTATTGAAATATTAGGACTTATGTAAAAATTTGATTTAATTTGAGCATAAGTGATTTTGTGAGGGAAAAATACTAAAAAAATGATTGTTATTTTCAGTACAGTATATTTACTCATAAATTATTCAACAATTTTTACAACTCTGAAACCGTAATAAAAGTTTTTAAGAGTAGGTTTAGGACTATCTCTTTGTGCGATTCTGCAAAACTCGTCGATATAGTACCAGCAACCACCTCTGACGGTTTTATACTGACCTTTTTTTGCACCTTCGGGGTCTTTGACGGATTTTCCGGAATAAGGTCCGTATGTATCTAAACACCATTCAAAAGCATTTCCGCTCATATCAAAAATTCCGAGTTCGTTTGCTTTGAGTTGTCCAACCGGTTTTGTCCCTCTTTCATAAGTTGTTTCGTCGTACCAAGCAACTTCATTAAGGTTGTCGCTACCGGCATATTGAAATTTTTTTGATTTATTACCGCCTAAAGCTGCAAATTCCCATTGAGCTTCTGTTGGAAGTGTATATTTTTCGCCGGTAGTTTCTGACAACCATTCACAGTATGCAATTGCATCATACCAAGTAATGTTTACAACTGGATGGTTATCTCTCCAAGCCCATTCTTTGACGTTTTCGTGTTCGTTATACCATTCATTATTTGGTTTATTCGGAAATTTATGACCTGTTTCTTTGCAGAAATGTTTGAATTCGCCAACTGTAATTTCAAATTTACCAATATAAAAATCAGAAACAGTAACTTTGTGAATTGGTAATTCATCGTCGTAACCATTATTAGAACCCATCTGAAAACTACCACCTTCAACAAAAATCATTTCAGGTAATTTTGAGTTTTGACTATTTAAAGTCGAAAATGCAGATATTATTGCAATGACGACAAAAGAAAATAGTACTTTCATATATTTTATGTTTTATAAAAAGTGAATAAACAACTATGGCTTTTTGGTTTAAAGCAATATAAACAACAAATATGCCATAAAAAAGTCGAAAAACACGTTTGTTTATCGACATTCTTTTTTTTCGTTTTTATTTTGAGAACAGTTAATTCTGATAAAATTTT
>DYKL01000321.1 GCA_020722645.1 Acetofilamentum sp.
AAATCAATTTGCTGAATATTAACGAATTACTTCAAAATATACCGAACTATTGATGTTAAGAATAGAATAAAGAAAATAATAAAGATTTTTTTGTTTTTTGATTTTTTATATCTTTGTAAAAGTCTTATGAATTTTAAAAATATGCTAAATGCCTTTTCAGATATGCACACCTGAAACTTGGCAGTAAAATTTTTATTAACAAAACAAACAATAAAATGGCACCAACAGTTTTACTTTCGGACGATATAAACAAATATAAGCCTACTTTTTGGGCTGGTAAAGAACTACATACTTATACTTCGCCTCTAAAAAAGTACATTACAGAAAATTTGGGAGTTGAATACGCAAATATTTTTGCAACTCCGATTATATCGCAAGAAACATCAAAAATCAGGTGGCTTTCGGACAGCATTGGTCCAAAAGCTAAAAAAATTACTGAATTGTCTGCACAAGAACAGGTTGTTGCTCAAAATAAACTGAAAGAAAAAATCACCAAAATAAACCAATTTGCACAAGGTTTGATAAACAGCGGTCAAACCGATGCAGTGAATTGGGGTGAAATAATCCAGCAGGCTACAAATGTTCCTTCTTTTGATTATATTTATGCCGATTCTGAAAATGTTGTGCTTACTTCCTGGGGTTTTTCTACATCAGAATCCATAAACTCCAATTTCAAACTTACAAAAGAAGTTCTAAAAGATAAAAATCTTATAATTCCCCCTGTTATTGAAACTCCACCGGTTACCGAAGAAAAGAAACCCGAAGAAAAAATTGTTCAGGAAACTGTTAAAAAAGAAGAACCTGTAAAAAAAGAAGAACCGATTAAAAAAGAAGAACCGATAAAAGAACCGGTAAAACCTCCGGAAGAAAAGAAAGCCGAAAAACCCAAATCTGATAAAACTCCTATATATAAAAAATGGTGGTTCTGGCTTATAATTTTACTTTTGGTTCTGGGTATTTTATACCTTATATTTTTCTGTTGCAAAGATAAATCCGGCTTACCGGACGAAGGCAAAATTTCGCCTATCGACTCTACAAAAATTGTTACTGACCCTTACGGAAGAACTGTTATTTCAAATCAACTGATACTTTATATCGGAGCAAAAGGCAAAACTGTTGAACAGTTAGCCGATGACTTCAAAAAATTATATCCGGGCAAAGATTATAAAATTGTATATTACAACACAAACGGAACTCAAAGAATGAATATTGAGTTTCCGGCAGAAGAAAAAGAAGAAATCCGCAAGAATTTACAGGAAAATTTAAAGGATTATGAGCTTTTGATTATTGATGAAGCTATTTACAAAAATAAAATGATACCCCCCGACCCTGCTTTTTCAGACCCCGATAAAAACTGGTCTTATGATGCAGTTAAGGTTTTCGGAGCCTGGGATAAAACTGTTGGTTCGGAAGATATTATAGTTGCTATTATTGACGATGGTTTCGATTTGGGACATCCTGAATTTGAAGGTAAAATTGTTTTTCCTTATAATATTCCAAAAGGAAATACTTTTCCTGATATTGGAATAGTTAAAATGTTTCACGGTACTCACGTTGCAGCTACTGCAATTGGAAACATCGCTAATTCATTAGGTTTATGCGGAATTGCTCCTAAATGTTCTTTTATGCCTTTGCAGGTTGGCGATGAACAAGGCAGAATGAGCACAACAGCAATTATTGATGCAATTTTTTATGCTGTCAATAATGGTGCAGATGTTATAAATATGTCACTCGGAACTCCACCGTTACCCGGAATGGAAAATATGAGCCAGTCAGCTCAGCAGGAATTTATTGACAATACTTATCTCGACGAAGAACAAATGTGGAACAAAATTTTTCAAATTGCCGACAATAATAATGTTACGGTAGTGCTTGCCGCCGGTAATCACAATGTTATGGTGGGAATAGACCCGATGCAACGTTACCCAAATACAATAAAAGTTTCTGCTATTGACCCAAATTTCAAAAGAGCTGAATTCAGCAATTACGGTCCTTTATCTACAATTAGTGCACCCGGAGTTGAAATATACAGCGCTTTACCTTATGATAATTTTGGCTTTTTACAGGGAACAAGTATGGCAGCACCAATGGTTACAGGCGGTGTGGCATTGTTGAAATCTGTTAATCCTTTGCTGACAAATGAAGAAATTATTACAATTTTGCAGGAAACAGGTCAGGAAATGAATGAACCCGACAAATACATCGGAAATTTAATACAATTATCCAACGCTCTGGGTGTTGCAGACGAATATGAAAATGACTTGGAAGAATGTCCCGAAATAAAAAACGAAATTGACAGCCTGCAAAAAATTATTGACAGCCTTAGACTTCGTTGCCAAAGACAGGACACTTCCGAAAATTTAATCATTCCCGATGACCCGCAGGATTTTGGATTTGCAATGGGTAAATGGAAAAGCACAACCGACCTGTTTAACTCACTTTCAGGTGAATCGGTTGAACTGTATTTTGATTTTAATAAAGACGGAACCGGTGAAATCACATATTTAGAAGAAGACGGAAACAAATGTTATTCCGATTTAACTTTATCGCTCGAAGACAATTCTTTGGCTTTTGCACAAGTTGCCGAAGCATTGTGTGAAGATTCCGAAAAATATTTGGTTCACACATTCGTTTGCACATCAGAAAACAATCAGGAAGCTAATTGCGTAGCAAGAACATCAGACGGAGACGATTTAATCAACTTTAAATTAGTAAGAATCGAATAATCTATAATTGCACTATGCACACTGAACTATGCACTCTGCACTCTGAACTATGCACAATGAACTATGCACAATGCACTCTGAACTATGCACTCTGCACTCTGAACTATGCACAATGAACTATGCACAATGCACTCTGAACTATGCACAATGAACTATGCACTATAAACTAAATATTAACAACTAAAATTTTTTATTATGAATTCATTGAAAGGAACAAAAACCGAACAAAACTTATTAAAAGCCTTTGCAGGCGAATCACAAGCAAGAATGCGTTACGATTACTTTGCAAAACAAGCAAAAAAAGAAGGTTTGGAACAAATTGCAGCATTTTTTGAAGAAACTGCTATGAACGAAAAAGAACACGCAAAAAGATTTTTCAAATTTTTAGAAGGCGAAATGGTAGAGATTACAGCTATGTATCCTGCCGGAAAAATCGGAACAACATTAGAAAATCTTAAAGCTGCCGCAGAAGGCGAAAACGAAGAATGGACTGAATTATATCCGAATTTTGCAAAAGTTGCCGAAGAAGAAGGATTTAAAGAAGTTGCTGTTGCATTCCGTAAAATTGCAGAAGTTGAAAAAGACCACGAAAAAAGATACCGCAAACTATACGAAAATCTCGAAAACGGAATGGTTTTCAAACGCAACGAAAAATTAGTCTGGAAATGCAGAAACTGCGGTTATTTACACGAAGGTACAGTAGCTCCGCAAATTTGTCCGGCTTGTTTGCACCCGCAATCATATTTTGAAATACACTTAGAAAATTATTAAAATCATATAATTTTAAAACATTTCCCCGATTTACCATTAAACAAAAGTTGGAAAAAAATTGTATTTCGGGGAAATTTTATGTGTCTTTTAAGTCAAAACCACCAAAAAATTAGCACTTTTTCAAAAAAAATATACATAAATGCGTTTTAACGCACGAAAATCTTTTTTTCGACCTAAAACACCCCTTTTAGAAAAATGCCCTTAGAATGCACAGAAATGCCCCAATTTTGCAATCGGGTGATTTTTTGAAGGGGTATAATGACTAATTTTATAACAAAAGCACAATTATGCTATATTTTTATATGTTTTTATGACAAAACTACAATATTTTTTTACATCAATACTTCTTAAAATCAGCAATTCCTGAACAAAAATAAATTAAATAATTGAAAATCACAACAAAA